>CAZZYB010000265.1:0-6086 GCA_964658125.1 uncultured Acetobacteraceae bacterium
AAGATCGCCAGCCCGCAGCGGCGTATCCGAAACCTCCATCGGCGTCGACTGTCCCGACTTAGACGGCTTGTCCTCCGCAGCCAGCGGCAGCGCCTCCTGCATCGCAGCCTCCTGCTGTTGATACAACGCCAGCTTGCGGCTCTCCGCATCGTTGCGGATAAGAATCGCAGCACCATACGAAGTCTTCACCGCCAGCATGTTGTCCAGATAGGTCTCATAAGGCGCGAAGATCAAATCGACCTTCGGATTCTTGAGGTCGAGCCACGCAATGTCGCTCGCATAGTAGTCGTCGCTCAGCAGCGCATCCGCACGCAGCCGTAGATACTTCGCGAAACCCGCATCCGGCGAAAGCGCAGCAGCCGCGCGCAGATCCGCAGCCATCGGCGTCAACCACTTCGCATACGCCACGTGATACGGAACCGCATTGAGATTGCCTGGAGCCCCACGAACAACTGTCCACGGGTTGTAGATTGCAGCCTTCTGGTCAGGATGCGCCGCCACATATTGCTCGATCTGCTCGCGCTTCAGCCCATACGGATAAAGCTCATGCCCCGGCGGCATCGGCTCTTCGCCGACGAACGGAAAGTTCTCATCCAGCAAGTCCCATCGGCTGCCCATGATGCCGAACAGCTTCGTCAGCACCGGGCTGCGAGTGCCGTGATACATCGCCCATCCGCCAAGGTCGCTCTGCTGCCAGTAAAGCTGATCCATCAGGCGGCAGGCGTCGGCGAGCTTCGCCACCATCTGCCGCTCGCGTGGCGAAAGGCCCGCCGCGCGATAGGGGATCGGCAAATCTTTCCACTGGGCCGCGCGCTGTGCTTCATTGTGTTCCGGGCGTCCACCGGCATTGCGCCGGGCCGGTGCCGGAGACTGGCCGGCCGCCGCCACCGTCAACAGCAGAATGGCGGCAGGACGGAGAAGCTGGGTCAACATCGTTCCTCGAAAAATTCTCACGGTGAATGATAGGCAAAGCCAGCCTCTAGTATCAATAGGGAAATAATTTTATTTGCGCACAGTCGCTCCCGTGTGGCACTCTTTCCCAGCATCTATACGGCTTTGTCCCAATGATTCATAGGAGCTCGAAGTGAACCGGAATTTCTTCGTTATCGCCTTACTGACAGCTTCATGCGGACTTTGCGGTGCTCAAACCGTCACGGACCTGCGCCAGTCCTTCACCACCCCGCCTCCCGACGCCCGTGTCATGATGCGCTGGTGGTGGTTCGGCGGTGCAGTGACCGACCCCGAGCTCGAGCGAGAAATAAAAGCCATGAAGGCCGGCGGCATCGGCGGATTCGAAATCCAGCCCGTCTATCCCATGGCGCTCGACAACCCGCAAACCGGCTTCCGCAACCTGCCCTATCTCTCCGACGACTTCCTCCACGCCGTCACCTTCGCCAACCGCACAGCGCAGCGCGAACACATGCGTCTCGACATGACACTAGCCAGCGGCTGGCCCTACGGCGGTCCCCACGTCCCCATCACCCAGGCCTCTGGCGCGCTTCGAGTCGTCCCGGTGGCCATCGCTGCGGGCGCGCATTCAGTCGCAGTTCCTGCGCTCGAAAACGGCGAAAAGCTCATCGCGGCGTTCGCCGGAGCAAGCGACGCAAAGAAGATCGATGCCGCCAACATGAAGCTGCTCACGCTCCCCACGGGCCCGCGCATCGACGTCAGCGCCTCCGACACCGCCGCGCTTTTCTTCATCTCCAGCCGCACCGGCCAGCAGGTCAAACGTCCCGAGATCGGCGCAGAAGGCTACGTCCTCGACCACTACGACCGTGCCGCAATCGACAACCATCTGCGCACGGTCGGCGACAAGCTGATGCAGGCCTTCGGCGACCGTCCGCCCTACTCCGTCTTCAGCGACAGCCTCGAAGTCTACGCCGCCGATTGGACTCCCGACCTCCTCGATCAGTTCAAGAAACGCCGCGGATACGATCTCACGCCGCACCTCGCCGAGCTCTACTCCGGTACCAGCGTAAACAGTGCCAGCGTGCGCCACGACTGGGGCAAAACCCTCACCGAACTCGTCGACGAGAACTACCTCACCCCCATCAACGACTGGGCCACCGCCCACCACACGCAGTTCCGTTCGCAGACCTACGGACTGCCTCCCGTCAGCCTTTCCAGCAATCGCCTGGTCGCGCTCCCCGAAGGCGAAGGCCCGCAGTGGCGCCGCTTTTCATTCACGCGCTGGGCCACCTCCGCAGGCCACCTCTTCGACCGCCCGGTCATCTCCGCCGAGACCTGGACATGGCTCCACTCGCCCGCATTCCGCGCGACGCCGCTCGACATGAAAGCCGAAGCCGACCTCTTCTTCCTCGAAGGCATCAACCAACTCATCGGCCACGGCTGGCCCTACACGCCACCGGAAGTTGCCGAGCCCGGCTGGTCGTTCTACGCCGCCGCCGTCTTCAACGATCACAACCCGTGGTGGGGCGCGATGCCGGACGTCATGTCCTACCTCCAACGCGTAAGTTACCTGCTCCGCCAGGGCTCACCTGCAAACGACGTCGCCATCTATGTCCCGACCGACGATGCGTGGTCCAACTTCCGCCCCGGCCTCGCGACCATTACCGGCGAGATGCCGAAGTTCATCACACCCGCGCTGACCGCAGCGGTCCTCGACGCAGGCCATAACCTCGACTACATCGACGCCGATGCCATCGCGAACACAGCCAAGCTGCAGAACTATCACGTGCTCATCCTCCCCCACATCACGCGCATGGACCCTGCAACGCTGCGCAGGATCGCCGACTACACGCAGCACGGCGGAAAGGTCATCTTCGTCGGAGACATGCCCTCGTCCGGCCCCGGCCTTCAGCACACCAGCGAAGATGCGGCGCTGCTCAAGACCTTGTCGCAAACCCTCTTCGGCACAACCAACAAGAGCGTGGCGCACGTCGCAACGGACGATCTCCTCAGCGCCGCTCTCACCGCCGCCACCACGCCCGACATGCAGCTCTCCGCGCCGCTACCGGAGGTCGGCTTCATCCACCGCCGCTTGCCCGACTCGGAAGTCTACTTCGTGGTGAACACCAGCAATCATTCCGTGAGGACCTCGGCGTCCTTCGGCGCGAAAAAGAAGTTCGCGGAAGTCTGGAACCCTCAGGATGGCACCGCGCACACAGCCTCTGCGGATGGTGTGCCTCTTGACCTCGCGCCGTACGAATCGCGGGTCGTCGTGTTCTCCGATCGCCCGGGCGCTTCCGCCGCCGCGCCCGCCGCTTCTGCGACAGAGATCGCGGACATCAGCAAAAGCTGGTACGTGCAATTCAAAGGCGATGCGCAACCGCGACCGATGGACACACTGCAATCGTGGACCACTGATCCTGCAAAGCAGTTCTACTCCGGAGAAGTGACCTACACCAAAGACGTCACGCTAACAGACAGCCAGCTCGCAAAAGCGATCTCCATAGACTTCGGCGAAGGCACGCCCGTCAACGACACAGAAGGCCGCCAGCAGGGAACACGCGCGCTGCTCGACTCCCCCGTACGCGAAGTTGCAATCATCACCGTTAACGGCGTGCGCGCAGGTTCGGTATGGTGCCCGCCTTATCGCCTCGACATCACATCGCAGCTTCACGCCGGAACCAACCACCTCGAAATCCGTGTCGGCAACACCGCCATGAACACTCTCGCAGGCCGCGCTCTTCCCAACTACCGCCTGCTCAACCTGCGCTACGGCGAACGCTTCACGCCGCAGGATGCGCAGCGCATTGCCGTGTTGCCATCAGGGATACTTGGCCCGGTGAAGTTGATGGGCGCGCCGCGCTGAGCCTCATCAGCGCAGCCACACATCCCACACCTTCGACATCCGCGACTTTCCCGCGGGTCCTTCGATATAGAGCGCAACAACATACTGATCGGCCTTCGCGTAAGCATGGATCGGATGCTGTTCCGTGGAGCTTGTGCCATCGCCAAAGTCCCACCGCCAACTGGTGATCTTACCGACAGATTCGTCTTCGAACGCAACCAGCCGCCGCTACATATCCAGCACCTTGAAGCTCCACTTAGCTTCAATCGGTTTTTGAAACTGCGGCTCCAACGGCATCAATCTGAACTCGCGCAGAAAGGTCGCATTGCCATACATCGTGTGCTCGGGCGAAAGGTTCCAGAAGCCGTTGTTCTTCGCGTTGCCGTCGTAATCAATCACCGCCCACGAAAGCCCGATGATCTTGTTTTCAAACAGTAGCGACTCCACCGCCCGCTGTGGCCCCTCGCAGCCCGCGTAATCGAACGGCGTGACGTAAAACTCCAGCACGTACTTACCCGCCTCGCCCGGCTTGAAGTTGTAGTGTTGCGCATGATTCGCATACGGGAGCTCCTTATCCCACGGCTGGCATCCCCACGCCAGCGCCCAGTCCTTGCCTTCGGAAGGCGTAAAGATGTGATAGTTCTGCGCATGAACGCCGTGCATGGAAAAGTGCGCCTCCGCCGCATCCTGGTCCGCATTGTTCCGGAACTGCGGGATCAGCGGCCCACCGGACCGATCGCCGTCCACAACAATTTCGAACGTATCGTTATGCAATCCTGGATCGGCAAAATCCCAATAGTCGTCATAGGCCTCATACAAAAAATAAAGCCGATTCAATCCCTTGACCCACCCAACCTTCACATGGATGTCCAGGCCCTTCGGGTCCGGCTGCGCATGTTTGTGCTCATCATCGTGCATCTGGTCGAGTCCCACGGAATAACTCTCAGGAACCATCGCCCAGTCACTCGGATCGCCGTCGATGCGCGGAATTTTATCGGCGGGGAACTGAAACACCTTGAATATTTCCGCAGGTGGCGGCGCACTCCCGACTAACTCGGTCCGGCGTGGCTGCGGAGACTGCGCTGCCACGCTGGCGCACACACAAAGCACCGTAAGCCACAGCATCGCCTTCGTCATTGACTTAGTTGTCATCCTGGCGCAATCACCGTCTGTAATTCCCGTTGGAAACAATTCCTTGCCGGAAGATCGTTGACCACTCTAGCACAGCGCAAACAAGGTCAGGCCGCTTTCATCGAGTGTCCCGTGAAGCTCCCCCATCAACGAGCAGTAAATAACCCAAAAGCGGCCTGAACAAAGTCTCCTGCCTGCCGATAGATACTGCGTCGTTCCGTTGACCGCTGGCGTTCAGCGCGAAGTGCGACATCGCCGCAGAGCGATCCTCTGTCCGCATTCACGCAGGAAGGACATGACCATGGAAAATGATCGTCGCCGTTACCCTCGCGTTGCCTGTGAAGGCACCGCCGTACTTCAGCTTAAAAGCGAAACGCCCTCCAGGGCCCGCATCATGGACCTGAGCGCCGAGGGTGCCCATCTTATCTTCGATGACCCACAGCAAATCCAGCCGGGCAACGAGATCGAATTGGCTTTCGAGATTGACAACATGTTCTTCGCCGTACGCGCCGAAGCAAGGTCGGTTCGCTCAAACCAAAGCGTCGGCGTGTATTTCCCGAACATGACTGAAAACGGCCGCACCGACCTCCAGGGCCTGGTGGGTCTCCTGACCCAGTTCACCCATCGGCCTGCCTGGACTTCCGCGCCCTCGATGGTTCCTGCATAACTCCTCTGGCATAGGTCCCGAATATTTGCCTGTGCCGGAAGAATTATCCCGGCCGAGCTTGAATAGATCGCAATTATTATTGAAATTAACCAGACTACCGCCGATAGATATTGCACAGGGGCTTGCGACCCCCTCAGGGACCTCCTGGGAAGCCTGTCATTACGTGTCACAGGAATTGCTTGGGCCAGATAATATCCGGATCGGTAACCCTACCCCTTCGGTCGAACTCTTCCGCAAAACCTCCTTCACCACCCTCCTCCACGCAGGGCCTCCAGAACACGGGGGCCCGCGCCTCGTTTGCTCCAGAAACCCGATCTCTTGTCATCCCCGAAGGGGATCTGCGTCTCGAGCCTCTTCGGGGTCTATAAATACAGCAGCCAATTTTCTTCCGCGCAGCCCTCTCAGCCGCGTGGAAAGCGCCTCGCCCCGTTCCAGGAGAATCAATGACTCGTCTCACCGGCATCCTCTTCGTACTAGGCATCACCTTCGGAGCGAGCCAACTCAACGCCCAGACGCCCGCGGCACCTCCGGCTC
>CAZZYB010000266.1:0-6082 GCA_964658125.1 uncultured Acetobacteraceae bacterium
TCCAGTGGCCCCGCATCGCTGCCCGCGGGGTTAAAAGCTCGGCCCACAGCAAGAACATCAGAGCTGTAACGCCGTTGTGGCGACATCGACGGAACGACCTTCGAGGCCACATCAATAACCTGTAACTGGCAAGGACGGAGTAACTCACCTGCACATCCGGAAACACAGCGGCCAACAAACTCATCGGCGTTCATCCCCGCCAGGCCGGACAGCCGCCTGCCTTCAAACTTGTTCAACGGCAATGGATCCGGCATAGTCGCAGTCCGTTTACTTCCTTCAATGTTCATTGCGATTCTCCTCGGCCGCAGGGGGTGAATGCGCCTAAGTCGCGCCACGGGCAGTTGTTTTTCTGGATGGATAGTGTCGCCCCGCCCGCAATCGTTTCAACCGATCTAACCAAGAACCTTCAGCAGAAACAGGCTCACAAGGCACGCCCCACGCGCGAACTTCTTCGCCACACTCAGAGCTGCCTCAAAATTCTCCGTGCGTTGCAGGTGCATAACGACTCTCCTTGCAGGGCTCGTCATCCGGCCACGCCTTCACGACGCTGCCTTCCGATCCCTGGCAATGGAATGGTGTGCTCCACCCCGCCAGCGTTTCAAACTCTTCGAAATAATTTCCGCAACACAGCCCTTCGCCACCGCTGTAACGCTTCCCGCCGCTGCGCCACTATGTCCACATAGCCGGCAACGGCTTTTCACCCGGGAGACCCGCATGACAACATCAAGAGAAATCGCCGCCGCCTTGAACTACACCGAAACATTCATTGGAGAAACTGCCTGCACCCTCTTCGCCAACCACCCACTCCTGATGAGCATCGGATCCACTCCGTTTGACCAGGCCGCCTCCGCCTTGTTCTGCGGCAAACTGCCCGTCATGATCAACTTTCAAGCCGCCGCAGCCGCCGGCGCCGCGTTCTATCAGGTGCTCATAGACAACGTGCCCAGCACGGATAGCTGGACCAACTACAAGTGGGACGGAAAAGCCAACGTCCTGCACACCATCAATGTCAGGTGGGTCGGCCGATCCAGCGGTTGCTACCCCGTCCATCCACGCAGCGAACTCTTCCTCTGGCAATCCCCCGCACTCGGCAGCGTGCTCGATAGCCGCGGCCTCACCGACGGCCCGCACACCCTCGAGCTTCAGTTCCTCGATAGCGCGGGCGAGCCCATCCCGGCGCTCAAAACCAGACCCATCCAAATCACGGTCGACAACAAAACCTGCGCCTCACACCATTCATGCGCGACGAAAAACTCCGCCAAGCGATGCTCCTCGCTCTGCTGCCCCTACGAACCCGCGTATAGCTGAAACGCCCCCCAATACAGCGGTTTTCGATACACGCCATCGGAGTGCATCATCGCCAGCTTGGCATCGCGCAGCGACTCATCAGGCTCGTGCCCCGCCGCGAGCCCACCATACAAGCGGTCCATCAACTGCGGTGTCGAAGCATCATTCACCTCCCACAGCGCCCCGATCACATGATGCGCCCCCGCCCGCAGAAACGCCCACGACAACCCCACCAGCCCCTCACCCTCATAGTTCCGCGAACCCGATCCATAGCAAGCCGAAATCGTTACCAACTGCGCATGAAGGGGCTGCCGCACAATATCCCGCGCATACAGTTTGAAGTTATCCGGCTCGCCGGGCGGCGGCGAAAGCAAAATCGCAGAGTCCAGCGGACGCGAACTGCTCGCCGTCCCATGCGACACAAAATGAATATACGAAGCCGCCCCGGGCCCACTCGCAGAATAAGCGCCAGGCACAGCCGCACTTCGACTCAACACCGTCTTATCCCCCGCCGCAAAATACTTCTCCACGCTCTCAATCTCCCCTCCCGCATTCGTCAGAGGAGCATAACCACTTCCGGCAGTCACCGGATCGCCAATCAGCAGAAGCTTCTTCGCGCCGGAACGCGCAGCTTCTACCGGAGTCCGCGCCAGCAACCGGATCGAGCTCGCACTGGTAATCCTCACATCATCGATCCAATAGTGAAGCCCCCGCGGCCCGCCCTTCAACAGCGTCTCCATATTGAAACTATTCAAGCTCCCACTCGAAATCACAAACACCCGCGCCCCATCCCGCACCGTCCCTTCAGCAGGTCCAACCAGCGTGCTGTAAAGCCACTGCGCATCAGCATCGCGATCGCGCAACGGATCGCCCGACTTCAAAATCCGCCCCTGGTATCTCTTCACGCGCGCCGCAATCTCCACCTCAGACGGCAGCACAAACATACGCGCACCGTTTCGATCGACAGCCCACATATAAGACTTCTGCGGCCCCAGCGCATAAAACAAAATCGTCGCATCAAGCCTGCGCGCCACATCTCGTGCATTGATCGCCACGCTCGCAACATCCGGAGGCCGCGACCGCGCAGCTACGCCCTTCGCCGCACCGCGCGCAGGCGCAAGACCCTCTTCCAACGTCCTCGCCCGAACATCATCAAATAGCTGCAGTGCCCGATCAGTTTGCCCCGCCGCAATCATGTACTCGGCATAGTCCCGATACAAATCATCGCCATTCGCAAAGAACGGCAGCCTCAGCTCCTCATCGCGCACGGAAGCCCGCTGCGCCTCGAATGTAGCAATCGATTTCCGATACCAGACCTCAGCCAGCTTCGCCTGCCGCCTGCTCTTATACATATCCGCAAACGCGTTCTCAATCTTCCAGCGGTCCGAAGGAATCGTCGCAACGACCTTGTAAGCGTCCGACAAAGTCCGCTCCGCCTCAGGTCCATCCGACTGCCGCCCGGCAAGCAGCCCCTGCAACATCACAACATCAAGCTCGCTCGATTTGTCCTTACCCGCGAGTGCCGCTTTCAACGCGACGTCCGAATGCGCCGTCGCCGCTTCCAACTCTCCAAGCTGCAGGAACAGCAGACCCAACGACGTCTCTGTCTCGGCGATTCTCCCCACATCCTTTGTCGATTGAGCAAGCGCCAGCGCCTGCTCATACAGGCCCTCCGCCTGTTTCAAATCTCCCAGCCGGTACAGTGAAAGAGCCGCGCCCTCCAGCCACAGGATGTCGTAGTTCGCTGCGCCGACGCTCTTGGCTTCTTCTTCCGCGCCCCTGAAGCTCGCCAGCGCTTTGTCGAAATCTCCCAGTTTGTAGTACGCCCAGCCCGCATTGCCCAGGTCGATCTGCAGAATCAGGTTCGCACCGATGGATTGCGCCACAAGGCTCGAAGCATTAAACCGATCCAGCGCTTCGTCGATATGCTCAGCGAGCAGTGCTACTCTGCCCAGGTTCAGAAGGTCCGTCGCCTCCAGAAAGCCGTCTTTTTGTTCTCGCGCCTTTTTGAGGCTCTTCAGATACGACTTCTCCGAAGCGGCATCATCCCCCCGCCGGCCCTCCAGCAGGCCCTGCGCGCGCAGCACCTCACCGTCAAGCGCCGAGTGTGTAGCAGCAGAAAGCTGTTTCGCATTTTCCAACTCTGCAAGCGAACGCTGCGGCTCGTTCACCCGCGCAAAAGCCACGCTCAGCAGTGTTCCCTGCTTGATCGCATCATCACCGCTGGGCGCAAAGGACTTGCTCCCATTTTCCAGGAGGTCGATGACTTCCTGGCTCTTGCCCTGGTAAGAAAGAACTTCCGCTTCCAGCAGACAAAACTTGTATCCCCATCCGGCGTCATGCCCGGCGAGCTTTCTCCGCTCTTCCGAAGCCGCCCGTTGTGCAACTTCGAGGTGGCCCTTCAGGAACTCCGAGCGTGTCTGCTCGTACACCGCTGCGGGCGCAACAACTGAAGGTCCACGGCACCCTCCAAGCGCAGCCAGCAGCAGCAGTCCGCCTAGCTTGGCGGGCAGGTAGCTCCATTGATCGCGCCGGACACCGCGTCCAGCTGACCCGTCAGTTGGCAACCCAGTTCCGCGCGGATCATGGTCAGGCTGGCCGAGTGCCGATGAATCGTCACTTCGCCCAGAAAGATCCTCCCCACATCCGCAAGCTCGATGATGTGACCGCAGCTCTGCTTCGGGGGCAGCCCGTCGATCTTGTCGACCAGCGAACATATCGAATATCCCTCGCTGTTGCCTTCGCGGTGGTGCTTCGAACCCGAGACCCAGCCGTAACGCTCCCGGATCCACGCCGGTGTGCTCGGGTCCTGCATCAGGGCCAGGCTCTGACGATACGCGGCATCCCCAAGCGACGGCCATTCGATCTCCGTTTCAATGGGTCGGTCATGATTATATGCATCCACTTTGCGGTCCTGTCGCGGAAGCAATGTCGGGTTCCACGTCAGCTGTACAGGTTTGCCGTCCACGCGCAAATCCTCAATCGTCGAACCCGCAAACGAAATCCGGCGCGGGCCTCCATGCGCGGATGGATGCTCGATCTCCATATGGGTAACCAGCTGCGAAGCTTCAACTCGCCCCGAAAGATTGAAACCTTCCATGATCGAAACAACGCGCTGCACCCATGGCCCATTCCGTTTCACATGCCGGCCGGAAACGTGCGTGTGCACCTTGCCATGAGAGAAGAACTCTTCGACGCTGCGACCTTCAGACTCGCACGTAACCAGGCCGCCCGTGGAGGACAAAGATGCCGAGCACGGTGCCGGAACATGGCGAAAGGGCTCTTCGATAAATCCGCCCAGCGATGTTGAGCTGGCATGAAAATAGAACACTTGCCTCACGTCCGTTTGCACGTCGTTCTTCTCCTGCGATTCGGTTAGTGACCGGGGCCTGGTTTCAATTCAAAACGATACTGTGCCAGATCTGTGGCAGCGCTCGACGGGCCGTTCCCTCTGACTAAGAGAGAATACATGCCATCCATCCTCTGCACCGCCGGAACACGAATATGAACCGTATCTTTTGTTTGCTGCACTGAAAGCTGAACCGTAGAAATCAATTCGCCGCCAGGCGAGTACAGCAGGCAGGTATATCCCGAAAACCGCTCCTGCGTCGGAACATCCACCAGCAACTCCACCGACTGCCTCTCTCCAACCACCGCCACCGGCACATCACCGCCACCCCGGCTATTTCCGCCCACCAGCGATACCTGCGTCAACACCTCAGGCGCTTCCAATGTCGCCACTTCGGTTCGCAGCTTCGGATACACCACCACATTCTGGTACAGCATCACCAGCAAAGTCGCCGCCAGCGCGTACATCGGCACAGCCTGCTTCCACGAAAGCCAGCCGCCCCACTTCGCGGACGGCTCGGCGATACTCACCACCCGCGCCTCGGGCTTCGCCAGTTCCTGTCGCGCGACCGCCATGAACGCAGCCGTAGCCTTCACATCGGCGGCGCAGGCCTGGCAGTCAAAGAGGTGTTCCTCAAACTCGTCAACACGTTCGGGCGACAGCTCATTCAGCAGATATTGCTCCACCAGGTGATGCTCAGCGATGTGGTGATGTTCCATCAGTTTATTTCCCTCATTTGCATAGTGTCCCCCGGAATCAAAGCGTTACAACCACCTTCACGAAGCCTTAACCCGCCTGCGCCATGTAGAAAGTCTTGAACGTCTGCTTCGCCCGATGCACCAGCACCCGCAGATACTCCCGGGTCACACCCATCTCCTCGCAAATCTCATCCTTGTCCCGTTCCTCCATCAGCACCGCGCGCAGCAGGTTCCGGTCCTTGGCCGGCAGCGTCGCCAGTGCCTTCTGCACCACCCGCGCAGAATCCTTGGCCTCCAGCAGGCTCAACGCATCAGGCCGAGAGTCCACGTAGACCTCCTCCGGCTCATCCTCCAGCGCACTCGTCTTGCGCCCCTGCGTACGGTATTGCTCCTGTAGAACGTGATTGCAGACCGTATTCACAAACGGCCCCAACCGCTCCGCGTGCCTCAGTCCGCCCTCTTTCTGCAACACCGCCAGCACCCGCCGGAATGTCTCCTGGCGAACATCCTCGATAGCCTCTTGAGACGAAAGACGCGTGCGCAGCTTCAGCCTGATCAACTCGCTGAAATATTCCACAAAGTGCTGCTGCGTCACCACATCGCCGGATTGGAGTCGTTCAACGTAAGCGGAATCAAACGTGAAAAATTCCAATTCGGTACTCCTTTCCGGTGCGCTTGCCGCAAGTTTACACGGCTAGGACATCCCTCCGGTCACTCCATGTGACCAGATCCCGGCGAGTTCAAAGCC
>CAZZYB010000267.1:0-6057 GCA_964658125.1 uncultured Acetobacteraceae bacterium
CAATATAAGGTCGCGAGCGGCCCCGAGGCGGACTTGAGTTGCGTCCAGCGGCATCATAGAAACGGGCACGCCGGAAGCAAAGAGTTTGCGGGCTGCGGGAATGTTGTTGACGATGTTCCACTCTGCTGAAGGCATCGCCTCGAGGCCGTATCCTCTACGGATTGAGCCCCCCATGAACACAACCCTCTTGAGAAGTTGAAAGGCTGACGGGTCGCGGTCGATTGCAGCGGCAACGTTATCGAGTGGCCCGAGCGCGATAAGCGTGATTCGATGCGGATGGTGGCGAGCAGTTTCGAGGATGAAATCGGTGGCGTCCCGCATCACTAAGGTATGCATGTCTCCATGGGCATACTCAGCCTGGCTGAAGTTTTCGAATCGGCGGGTGGAGTTTACACCGATATAGATGGGAATCTCCGGGTGGTTGAGAGTGTCCAAGAGGCGAGCTGCGACGTGCGCGCGCAAGGCCGTATCTCCAAACGCCGAGGTGATGCCCATAATGTGCAGCTCAGGCGAACGTACAGCCAGTGCGATCGCGTAGGCATCGTCGATGTCGTCTCCGATGTCCGTGTCAATGATGACTGGGAGAGTAGGTCGCGGACGCTGTGCGAACAGCAGACCGGCCAAGAGGACCGCGGCGGATCCCGAGAGCATTTTCTTCAAGCTCAGGCGCACTATAGTAAGTCCAATTCTGAAAGCTGGTGATGCGCACCCGTCAGCGAGCTTCCAGCAGTAGGCCCGGCTGTCCGCCCACCCAAAAAAATGTTGAAAAGGCCTTCATCGCGCCCGAGACGACGATCGGAGTGAAGCGATTTCGCGGTCGAAGATTTTGTCATCAAGTCTCTCCTCACGGATGATCAGGATTTCGCTTGATCGAGTAGGTGCTGTACTTCAGCGCGGTCGGGCATGGAGGGCTGCGCACCGACGCGAGTCACCGAAATGGCGGCTGCGGCAGAACCAAACCGTGCGCTTTCCGCCGGACTGCGGCCTTCCATCAGACCGACAGCAAATGCCCCGTTAAAGCAATCCCCCGCCGCAGTTGTGTCGATGGGTTTCACAGCGAAGGTGTGCACGAGTTTACCGGACCTGAGCGAATCGGCGACATAGGCGCCCCGAGATCCCAGTTTGAGGACGACCCTTTGTGCTCCTGAAGCGATTAGACCGTGGGCAATTTCAGTTGGATCGTCTGCAAGCGATGAGTGCGCAAACTGTTCCATATAAAACGCTGCTTCCGTCTCGTTAGGTGTAAACCAGTCCACGCGTTCAAGTAACCCGGCCGGAAGTGCCGTTGCCGGTGCGGGATCTAGCATCAGAGGAATTCCTTCGTGAGTGCAGATGAGAGCGAGGTGCTCAACCGTCTCCATTGGAATTTCAAACTGAGCGAGCACCATTCCTGCCGAACGGATGATGTCGATGTTGGAGTAGAGATCCTGCGGAGACACCAGCGCATTGGCTCCGGGAATTACAACGATTGAATTTTCGCCGGACGCGGAGACCATGATGACCGCGACGCCGGAGGAACCGTGACTTGTAGCGATGCCGGTTGTGTCCACACCGGCAGACTTAAGATGAGCTCGAAGCTGAGTTCCAAACTGATCATCCCCCAGACGGCCGACCATGGCGACCGGGTATCCCAGCCGCGCCACGGCGACAGCCTGGTTCGCGCCCTTGCCCCCTGGATGGACCTGAAAGTGATGACCCAATATCGTCTCACCCGCGACGGGGATGCGATCTGTAGACGCGACAAGGTCAATGTTGATACTGCCCACGACCACGATCGGCTTCTTCTTTGACTCCACGCGAGACTCCTTTCTCCGAAGACGTTTTGCGGTCGCCATCAAAACACCGGGGCCAGGGCGATCGCCGTAAGGCCACACAAGAACAACAGGAACATCCACACGAGAAACAGCCTGGACCGCCGGGGCGCGTACGCGAACTCACGCCAAATGAAGACTCCCCACGCCGCTGAAATCATCGTCGCTCCTTGTCCAATCGAGTAAGACACAGCCGGCCCGACCACATGCGACCGAGAAGCTACGAAGTTCAACATCGCTCCCGTACACCAGATGGCGCCCCCTGCAACTCCCCACAGATGCCATCGGGTCCGGGCTTCCCAATATCCTTGGAAAGAGACTTCTTCACCGCCGGTGAGGGGTCGGCGCATCAAGAGATAGTTTGCCGGAAGTGCACACAGGGCGACTCCCACAACGAAGACGAAGGTGATCGCGTAAGGCCCGAGGGCGTTCGGGCCGGACATGGCTTTCGATACAAAAGGATAGAAGCTGCCCATGAGCAGACCCGCGATCAAACTGATGAACAGCCCGCGTAAGCTGAGAGTACGCCGTTCTGACTCGCGGAGACGGTAAGCCAATGCGTCAAAAACAATAGCGCCAACCACCAGCGCGATTCCGCCAAATAGCAGCAATGGATTTCCAGTGGGCGAGATCACATAGCTGCTCACCGCTCCCACTACGAGCGCAAGGCCGATCCCTACAGGAAACGCAACTGCCAGACCAGCGATTTCTATGGCCGCGACCAGCAGCAGGTTGGCTACATTGAAGACCGCGCCGCCGATCAGTGCAAGCAGAATATGGCTACCGTCCGCATGCAGCAGGTCCGCGACAAACGGCCGTCCCGAAGCTCCAACGCTGCCAAGGGTAATGCCCCACAAGACGGCGGCCAGGATCAGCCCCAGCACATAGTCCCAGTAGAAAAGTTGAAACCTGTAACCCGGGCACGCCTTAATGGTATTGGCCCACGATCCCCAACAGATCATGCTAAGAAACATCAGCGAAAAGGCGATGGCATAGGTTTGCGGCTGGAACACTCTTTAGTTACCCCGTTTCATTTAGGCGATAAGATACCTTGCCGAGACACAGGATCACCCTATGGGGAAGGGTCGGAGGTATAGGCGCCACGGTCCCACGAATCAAACTGAACCCGGCGTCTGCCGGCGGCATCAAAATCCGCCTCGTTCCACGGCGTCCCGGAGCGCGCGGCCGGGCTCGAAGGCATTACCCGCAGATCCACTGCCCGGCGTTCCGACGCCGTGGGCCGTAGATACTGAGGGTCAGCGAAGATGTCGTGGCGGCCGCCAATGGTCTTGGGGTTGTTCAACCCGCCAAAGTACACGTTGTAGTCCACATAGCACGATGTGCAAGGGTGCTTTGGAGCGATTGAGACGGGATTGCGGCTGCTCGCACTGGAAACAACGTTGTCGATTACATTGATATCGGTCACATCGTTGAGGCTGATCTCGCCCCTACCGGCGAACTTCGGGTCGTCCCGCTGGACGTTTCCCAACGTGAAGTTGTTGACGATATCGACATGGTCGCTAAGAAATACTTCAATCGCCGAACTGCCATTTTGATAGACGACATTGTTCGCAATCAGCGTCCTTCCCGCATAGGACTGGAACGCTTTGTCGCGGTTGGTATCGATGATGATGCCCTCACCGTCCGACACATAGCCAGCGGCCTTCCATGGCACAAGTTCCCGGTTGCCGAAGACGCGGTTCCGCAGGATGAAGAATTTGTAACCCGTGAAGCCGTCCGAATTCCAACTGGAGTTGACGGAGATGGCACTGGTTCCGTAGATCGAATACCAGGAGGAGTCGTATACCGTATTGTCAGCGATGGTGACGTAGTCCGTCTGGTTCACCGCGATGCCGCCGCCGCCACAGGCGCGCACCTCGTTGCTCAGGATGCGGAGGTGATGGGGGCGCTGAGTGGCGGTTCCGGCACGTCCATCGGCCATGATGCAGTTTCCGTTATAGAGCGGA
Organism: uncultured Acetobacteraceae bacterium; assembly: GCA_964658125.1. Classification (GTDB taxonomy): domain Bacteria; phylum Acidobacteriota; class Terriglobia; order Terriglobales; family Acidobacteriaceae; genus Granulicella. The sequence continues at coordinate 3,779 of CAZZYB010000267.1, forward strand.
TTCGAGATTTCCTTCTGGCTGAGCGCGCCTTCCAGGTTTACGTTGTAGTTGTTGCCAAGAACGGAAAAACCCTTGACCTCAATGTAGGCCGCTGTCGTGTCGAAGGAAATCCCCGCCCATCCGTTAAAGGAAACCAATGGGTGCTGCCCGGGATAGGCGGCGTAAGTGATCCAGTGCTCCGGCGTTCCCGGTGTCGTGATCTTCAGGACTTTGCCGTCTGACATCGAGTTACTGTAAGTCCCATTTAATGCATAGACGATGTCGCCCGGACGGGTCATGTCCGCCGCATGCTGCAGAGTGCGAAACGCGGTCTTCGCCGAGAGGCCCGCAGCGGCATCGTTGCCCCTTCCGCTCACGAAGTAGGTGCTGGCCTCGCAGCAGGTTGGCAGCAGGATCAGCCACGCACTAGCCAGAAGTCCCACCTTTTTATGTCTATTCGTCACATATACTCCCTGAAAATTCCTCAGCCCGTTGCCATACTGGACGACAGAAATTCAAAAGCGGCAGGACGCTGCGCGAGCGCCTTGCCGCTGTCAATGTTTGCTACTGCTCGTAGGCGCCCTTATCATAGCCCTTGCCTTGCGGCCGTGGCTTGCCCATGAAGTCCGTGCCTGGAGCAAGCGTAGCCGCGCCCGTATCGATGCCTGGACTCCCGGTCATCAAGCCCAGATTGACGATCGCCAGACTCGAGTTGGTCGCATCCACAAACTGCGGGTTTCCGAAGACATCATTGGATCCGCTCGTGTATCCCGTGTTAGTGCCGTTATAGAACAGGTTGTAATCGCTGGTACAGGAAGTGCAGGTAATTTGAACTACCGGATTCTGGGAGTTATAGCTATACCAGATATTGTTGTAGGTTATTACGTCCGACGCCCTGTTCAGAAATAACTCGCCCCGTCCTGTCGGAGTGGTATAGGTGGTCGATACGGGTGTGTGTACATCGTTATACCCGGTGTTGTTGACTACATCCACATGAGCACTCTGGAATACTTCAACCGCGGAGCTTCCATTGTTGTAGATGACGTTGTTGGCGATCAACGTCCTGCCAGTGTATGCGGGATAGTTCAGTCCTGAGCCCGCAATTGAAGAGTTCTGAGTTGTATCGATGATGATGCCTTCCCCATCGGTAATCTGGAGAGGGCTGGTGACGTGATACGGAATAAGTTCGTAATTGTTGTAGATGCGGTTGCCGGTGATAAACATCTTGTAACCGGTGTTGGCGTCGGTGTTGTAAGAACCGAGGAACGTGATGGCGCTGGTGCCGTAGGCGTCGTACCAGGCACAGTTGGATACCGTGTTGCCGGAGATGGTGATGTAGTCCGTTCCAAGAAATGCGATACCGGCACCGCAGTAGGAGATGTTATTGTTCAGCACGGAGATATGGTTGGGATGATTGCCGGTGCTGCTCCTGCCGTCCGCCACAACGCAGTTGCCATTGAACTGCGGATAGTTGCCCGGGTTGGCGATGGCAGCGGGATCGGACGCCTGCGCGAAGGTAACGTTCTGATTGTTGCCGATAATCGTGAAGCCATTGACTTCGATATAGGCTGCGTTGACGCCGAAGCCGATTCCGGTAAAGCTGCTGAAGGTAATCGTTGGCGTGTTGCCTGGGTAGGCGCGGTAAGCAATCGGAGCCGTTATAGTTCCAGGTGTGCCGATGCTCAGAACTGTGGAGGTGACTGTTGCGCCGGTGTAGTTGCCCGTCAGAGCGTAGACAACATCTCCCGCGGCTGTACTATTCGCAGCTTTCTGCAACGTAAGGAACGCCTGCGCGATGGAAGTCCCGCTATTGGAATCGCTCCCGCTCGGACTCACATAGTACGTGTTGCCGACCGGAGCGATGTAGTAGTTCGCCGTCACCGTCGTCGCGACCGTCACATTGACAGTGCATGTCAAAGCGGTGGAAGTTGTGCAGCCCGACCATGACTGAAAAATTTGAGTCCCGGAAGCTGCTGGCGCTGTGAGTGTGACGGTTGTTCCGGAGCTATACACAAGCGCACCGCCAGTACTTAGCGTGGTCTTTGCGTTGTTGTCAGCAGGAGACGCCGTGACGCTCACGCCGCTCGCGGGGTTGGTGGAGTTCACAGTCAGGCTGTAGACCGTCGCCGGCGTCACGTAGTTCGCCGTAACGGTGCGACTGGAGGTGAGCGTCACGTTGCAGGTTGTAGTTGATGCGGTGGTGCATCCAGTCCACGAATTGAAGTTGTTACCGCCGGCCGTCGCCGGCGCAGTCAGGACTACCGTCGCTCCCGTCACATAGTTGCGCGTGAAGCTCGTCG
>CAZZYB010000268.1:0-6053 GCA_964658125.1 uncultured Acetobacteraceae bacterium
ACAGGAGTGGTCTGAAGACTTCGTCGAAGACCAGCCCGGACAGCGCCACATGTCCCACCTCTACCCCGTCTATCCCGGCGCCGAGATCACACCGCGCAACAACCCACGCCTCGCCGCCGCCGCCCGCAAATCGCTCGAACGCCGCCTCGCCAACGGCGGTGCCTACACCGGATGGAGCCGCGCCTGGGCCATCGGCCTCTGGGCCCGCCTCGGCGACGGCGACAAGGCCTGGGAGTCGCTGCAGATGCTCCTCGAACACAGCACCGGCGCCAATCTCTTCGACACCCACCCCGCCGACACCGGCAGCATCTTCCAGATCGACGGCAACTTCGGCGCTACCGCCGCCATCGCCGAGCTCCTCCTCCAAAGCCATGACGGCGAGATCGCTCTCCTCCCCGCTCTTCCCAAATCATGGCCACAGGGCTCCATCACCAACCTGCGTGCCCGCGGCGGTCTCGAAGTCTCGCTGCGCTGGAGCAACGGCCTCCTCAAAACGGCCGACCTCTTCGCCATGCGCGACGGCCAGCACCTCCTCCGCCCGCCCGCAGGTCAAACCTTCACGCAGCGCTTCGCCCCCGGCGACAGGCCCGGCACCGTCTCGCTCACCGTCCGCGCCGGCAACCACTATCGCCTGGGCTTCACCACCCTTTAGCCCGATCGAGAAACCATGCGCCAAACCATCGTCTTCTGCCTCTATCTCGCAGCGCTCCTACCCACCGCCACCGCGCAGACCTCGCGCCTCAAGCCCGTCCACCTGACAACCGAGTTCCGCACCAACCCCGTCGGCATCGCCACTCAAAACCCCATGTTCGCCTGGACCCTCGACGCCACCGTACCCGGCGCTCGCAACCTCCAGCAAACGGCCTACCGCATCCGCCTGGCGAAATCCGCAGCCGAGCTCCAACGCCCCGCCAGCCTCCTCTGGGACAGCGGACGCATTTCCTCCCCAACCTACTGGCAGCGCCCCTACGCCGGCCCGCCGCTCCAATCCCACGCCACCTACTTCTGGCAGGTCCAGTCCTCAACCGCCAGCGGCCCCGGCCCCTGGAGTGAACCCTCCCGCTTCACCACCGCTCTCCTCTCCGACAGCGACTGGACGGCCCATTGGATCGCCGCCGAACCCGACCGCCACCACGCCACAGCCTCCGAGCACGGCGGCCAGATCCTCGCAACCGCCCCCCCACCCCTCCCGGTCTTCCGTCACGACTTCACCCTCCGCAAACCAGTCGCAACCGCGCTCCTCTTCGTCGCCGGCCTCGGACAATACGAAGTCCACCTTAACGGCGCTGACGTAACCTCCACAGTCCTCAACTCCGGCTGGACCGACTACCGCAAAACCGTCCTCTACGACACCTACGACGTAGCCCACCTCCTCCACCCCGGCGCGAACGCGTTCGGCGTCCTCCTCGGCAACGGCATGTACAACGTCGAAGGCGTCAAAGGCCATTACACCAAGTTCACCGGCAGCTTCGGCCAGCCCAAGTGCCTCCTGCAACTCGAAATCCGCTACACCGACGGCACCACGGAGCGCTTCCTCTCCGACGCCTCCTGGCGAACCCACCCCGGCCCCATCGTCTTCTCCTCCACGTACGGCGGCGAGACCTTCGACGCCCGCGCTCTCCCCTCCGCCTGGGACCGCGCAAGCTTCCCCACCGCCGGTTGGCAGCCAGCCCTCGAAGTCTCCGGCCCCGGCGGCAAGCTAGCAGCCTCGCAGTCGGCTCGCATCGTCCTGGCCGAAACCCTCCACCCCACGCACACCACCCACCCCCGCCCCGGCGTAACCGTCTACGACCTCGGCCAGAACATCAGCGGCTGGCCCGACCTCACTGTCGAAGGCACTCCCGGCACCACCGTCCAAATCCTTCCCGGCGAACTCCTCAACCCCGACGGCACGGTCTCCCAGCGCAGCGCCAATGCAACCTCCGCAGACCCTGTCCTCTTCACCTACATCCTCCGCGGCGGCAGGCCCGAAATCTGGCATCCCCGCTTCGCCTACTACAGCTTTCGCTACGTGCAGGTGACCTCCACTAACGGCCCCCCGCCAAAGCTCCTCACCCTCTCCGGCGACTTCGTCCACGCGGATGCTCCCCTCGTCGGCCGCTTCACCAGCTCCAACGACCTCTTCCAGCGCATCCACGTCCTCATCGACCGCGCCGTCCTCAGCAACCTCGCCAGCATCGTCACCGACTGCCCATCGCGCGAAAAGCTCGGCTGGCTGGAGCAGACCTACCTCAACGCCGCCACGCTCATGCTCAACTACAACGTCACCGGCCTCTACGAGAAGACAAGTAACGACATGCGCGACTCGCAGCTTCCCGACGGCCTCGTCCCATCCATCGCGCCCGAGTACGTTGCGTTTCTCGACGAGAAAGGCCGCAGCAACGCCTTCCGCGACTCGCCCGAGTGGGGCAGCGCCATGATCCTCAGCCCCTGGGCCCTCTATCAATACACGGGCGACCTCCGCCCTCTCACCACCAACTACACCGCCATGCAGCGCTACGCCGCCTATCTCGGCAGCCACGCCAAAGACGGGCTGCTCAACTACGGCCTCGGCGACTGGTACGACATCGGCCCCGGCGCCCCCGGCCCTTCGCAACTCACCAGCCGCTACGTCACCGCCACCGGCGTCTACTTCGAAGACCTCACCACGCTCGCCGGCATCGCCACCCTGCTCGGCCATACCGCCGACGCCGCCACCTACACCCAACAAGCCGCCGCCGTACGCGACGCCTTCAACGCCAAACTCTTCCACCCGGCCACCAACCAGTACGACCGCGGCAGCCAGACAGCCAACGCCATCCCCCTCGCTCTTGGCCTCGTTCCCCCCGGCCATATCGCAGCAGTCCTCGCCAACCTCGTCGCCGACATTCACGCCCACAACGACCACGTCACCGCCGGCGATATCGGCTTCCACTACGTCGTCCGCGCGCTGACTCTCAACGGCCGCTCCGACGAGCTGGCCGCCATGTTCTCACGCACGGATTCGCCCAGCTACGGCTACCAACTCGCCCGCGGCGCAACCACCCTCACCGAAGCCTGGGACGCCAACCCCGAAAGCTCGCAAAATCACTTCATGCTCGGGCACGGAGAAGAGTGGTTCTACCGCGGCCTCGCCGGTCTCACCCTGGATATGGCCCGCGGCCCCGCCGACGCCATCCTCTTGCAACCGTCGTTCCTCTCCGGCATCGGCCACGCCTCCGCCTCGTATCAGGCGCCGCAGGGCTTCGTCAGTGTCGCCTGGCAACACACCGGAGCACCCGCCTCGGTCGACGTCACCGTCCCCGCCGGCGCGTTCGTCCACCTCAGACTTCCCGCAGCCGCGGAGTGGCGCGAAGCAAACGCACCCGTCGACCGCACCGCAGGTATCGTTCACTCTTCACGTGACACCAAAGCACTCGATCTCACGCTCGCCTCCGGCACCTACCATTTTTCCACCTTGTCCCTCCCAAACCAGTCGCCATGGATCGACTGACTGGCAGCGTCGACACTCCCAACAGCCTGCACTCCAATGCCAGCGCGCAGATCGCCTCACGCGACATAAACCTTTTCCAGTGCTAACATCCACGTTTTATGGTCGAGTCGAATCTCGAAGTCGCGACAACATCTCCGCCCCCGGAGTTCTCCCAGGCGGATCAGGAAGCGCTCATCGGGCGCGTCGTGGCCAGTTCTCACTTCCGGCGCGCCAGCCGCCTGCGCGACTTCCTCCTCTTTGTCGGCCAGCGCGCCACGCAAAAAGGACATGCCCCAATCCACGAGCAGGAAATCGGAGCCGCCGTATTCGAGCGACCCGGAGTCTACGACACCAGTGTCGACAACATCGTCCGCGTCAATGCCACCGAGTTGCGCAAGCGGCTTGAACTCTACTTCTCGACGGAAGGCGCCCATGAACCCGTCGTTATCGAAATGGCACGCGGCTCTTACACCATCCAGTTCCGTCAGCGCCCCATAGTCGTCGAGCCATTCGAGCCTCCACTCGCCCCGCCCCCGGAGTCCACGACTCATCAGCCAAAGCATCAGGACCTCCCGCAGCCCGTTGGAGCCGACCGCAGCCAGCCCGCAGGCTGGCTCTCGCCCGCCATAGCAATCGTCCTTCTCCTCGCGAGCGCCTTCCTCTTGTGGCAAAACATCCGCCTGCAGCACGACCTGAGCCCTTGGCGCAGCGGTTCCGCCCTTCGCGCCTTCTGGTCGGAGTTCCTCGGCAACGGCCAGGAGGTCGACGTCGTCCTCGCCGACACTTCCTTCGCCCTGGCAGAGGACATGGAGGGCCGCTCCATCCCGCTCACTTCCTACCTCAACTACGACTACAAGCGTTTCGATAACCTCCCCACTCTAAGCGCCGACAAGCGCGACGACATCCAGATCGCCCTCGACCGCAACAACGGCAGTGTCGGCGACTACATCGTCGCGCAGCGCATCATCGCACTCGATCACGCCACCAATTCGCTCAAACTCAAGTTCGCCCGCGAATACTCATCGGAAGCCATCAAGACCAACAGCGTCGTCCTCATCGGCAGCCGCCAGTCCAACCCCTGGGTAGAGCTCTTCGGCAACCGCATGAACTTCTCCATGGACTACGACCCGGTCCATCATCAATCGTCCATCCGCAACCGCCAGCCCCGGCAAGGTGAGGAGTCCGTCTACATTCGCTCCGGCGGCACCTCGCGCAACGAGGGCCTCAGCCTCATCTCCTTCACGCCTGACCTCAGCGGTACGGGCAGCGCCCTCATCATCCAGGGCACAGACTCCCAGGCCACCCGTGCCGCCGGCGAGTTCGTCACGAACGACACCACTCTCGCCGACTTTCTCCAACGCATCAAAGCCACCCGCTTCCCCTACTTCGAAATTCTCCTCAAGAATTCACAGTTGACCGGCACTCCTCTGCGTTCGCAGATTCTCGCCTACCGCATCTACCCGCGCACCGGCGAAGCCACCGGTCCCGAGGCACTTCCCACGCCCACCCCCGCCCAAAAGCCACAATGAACCAGAAGTTCAAAGGCTCCACTCATAACTCGCAACTCACAACTCACACCAAAACCATCACCCTCCAGGCCGCGATCCGGCAATTCTTACCGCAACGCTCTAAACACCCGTTAGAAAGTACTTCTAACGGTTAGGTTTTGGCACCCTCACCAAGTTGTTACTTGCACAACGTTCAGCGGATGAAGATCATAGCTCGTCATGTCACGTCTCGGAATGTCCGGTTTGCTTGCAGCCCTTCTCCTGTTTCCCTCCAGTAATTTGCTGTCGCAAAGCGATCCGATTGACCTGGTGAACCCATTGGTTGGGACAGGCGGCGAGGGTCAGACGTTTCCCGCGACCGGTATGCCATTCGGGATGACCCAATGGACTCCCCAGACCCGCGCCGGCGAAGTCAAGTGCATCGCTCCTTACTACCACGCCGATACCCGTATCCAGGGGTTTCGCGGCAGCCACTTTCTAAGCGGCTCCTGCACCCAGGACTACGGCAGCGTCACCCTCATGCCCCTGACCTCAGTCGCCCGCCTCGACCCCGAAGGCCGCTCCTCTGCCTTCGACCACAGTGCGGAAAAAACCCATCCCTATCTCTATCAAATCGATCTTAAATCGACAAAAATAGGCGTCGAAATGACAGGAACCGAGCGCTCCGGAATGCTCAGTTTCCAGTTCCCCACCGCCTCGGCCGCGTGGGTGGCTATCGAAAACAACGCCCGACCAGGCAGCGGCTCAACCGGCGTCGACTTGAAAAGACAAGAGATAACCGGCTACAACGAGGCCCACCGCATCTACGCCGGCCAAGGCAAAAAAGCAGGCTTTTCCGGCTACTTCATCATCCAATTCGATCACCCCTTCAAAATGGGCGGAACCTGGAACAATCACGCAAAACACCCCGGAAAAGCCCTCCAAAACGCCGCCTCCACATCTTCAGGAGCTTATGTTGCGTTCGAACCCGGCGAAAACCGCGTCATTCTGGCTCGAATCGGCACCTCCTTCACCAGCCTAGACGAAGCGCGCCGCAACCTCGACTCCGAGATCCCCGACTGGAATTTCGACGCCGTCGTCGGCCGCGCTCATCA
>CAZZYB010000269.1:0-3659 GCA_964658125.1 uncultured Acetobacteraceae bacterium
CGAGAAGCGGGTCTCTCCACTTCGGTCGAGATGACAGATTTGGGGAGGCATGGCTATTTGCCTGCGAAGATCGTGGTTAGGGGTTCGAGGTCGGCTTTGGCGATAACTATTTGGCCGGATTCGAGGGTGGATTTGAGGGGGATGGGGTTGCAGCCGCCGGGTTGGCCCATCGAGCTGGCTACGAGGGGGGAGGAGCACATTTTGCAGGTGATGCCCTGCTCGCCGATGTAGAAGCCTACAGGGCCGCAGATGTGGCAGGCGTCGGCTACCGCTACGAGGTTGCCGTCGGGTTTGCGAAAGAGCAGGAAACGGACTTCGGTTGTCTTGCCGTCGGGGGTGTCTACGTGGACGGCGTAGCGGTGAAGCTTGGCGTCGGTGATCTCGGCGGCGGGAAGGGTGACCTGGCTACCGATGAGGGTGACGGGTGTCGCGGCGCTTAGCGCGGTGGAGCTTTTGGCGTAGATGAACTCGGCCGTTGAGAGGAAGATGAAGACGAAGCTGACGCCTACTACGGCGTTCATCCAGAGCTTCTCGCGGCGGGCCGTGTACTCGGCTTTGCGGCGATCTGAAGGTGTTGCTTCGGGGGCCAGCGAGACTGGGGCGCGGCGTTTGTATTCGAACAGGACCATCAGGCCGGCGAGGGCCAGCATCGTGACGAAGAAGAAGATGTCGTTGCGGACGATGGGGCCTATGTAGCGCATTTCGGCGGTACTGGAGGGGAGGACGCCGTTTTCGGAGAGTTCGTGGAGGCCGCTGACGACTAGCTGGAAGACTACGAAGTAGAGGATGACGGTGGTGACTCGGAAGAAGCGCTGGAGGTTGATGCGCACGCTGCCGCGGATGAACATGACGCCGAAGACGACGGCGGCGGCGATGCCCAGCAGGGTGCCGGTGAAGCTCATGAGTTCGGTGGAGTTGAGCGAGACACCGGCGAGGATGAGGACGGTTTCGACGCCTTCGCGGAGGACCATGAGGAAGACGAAGCCGAAAAGGCCTAGTTGGGAGCCGATGAGCTTGGAGACTTTGGATTCGATGTCGCCGCGCATGGTGCGGGCGGTTTTGTGCATGAACCAGATCATGCCGATGACGAAGGCGGCGGCGACGAGCATGACCCAGCCTTCGAAGATGTCCTGGTTGAACTGGAGGTGGGAGATGACGATGGCGACGCCGATGCTGGCGGCGATGGCGGAGGCGAGGGCGTAGAAGACGGTGCGTTTGAGCTCGCGGCGCTCGATTTTATCGAGGTAGGCGAAGACGATTCCGACGATCAGCGCTGCTTCTACGCCTTCGCGCAGCGTGATGATGAAAGCCTGTAACATTTCCGTCTTTCTGTGCCCGGGCAGCCGCTCCTGCCCACGCTCAACGCGTTTGAAGATTCTTCGTTTCAAGATTGATTCTAATGCGGACTAATTCGGTCGTCAATGAAAGTAGGGAAGCGGGGCCCGGGAAAGCATTGAACTAGAAATTTATGACGCCGATGTACTGGAGGAGTGACTGAAAAGGTGTAGGGGATGTGCCCCGGTTATGTTGGCGAAGGAACAAACGTTTGCATAGAGGCCGTGTAGGGTCGGACTGGAGCACTTCCAGGTAGAGATTTCTGTCGTACACGGGGCTGTTCGCAAGGTTTAGAGACGCAAGAGGAAGGGCCTGATGAACGTGTTAGTTGATTGTGTAGAGCAGAGCGACAATCCGGCAATCCCTGGGAACCGTGCTCGTTTTGACGATGAAGATGTGAAGCGAGGGCTGAAAGAAGGGCAGTTTATTCCTTACTTCCAGCCGATCGTGAGACTTCGGACGGGCCAGATATCAGGATTCGAGATCCTGGCGAGGTGGCGGCATCCAGAGCTGGGTCTGGTCCCTCCGGATGAATTCATTCCGATTGCGGAGCGAGACGGATGGATTGGCGAGCTGATGGTTGAAATCCTGGTGAAGGCGCTGGCGTGCGCGGCCACCATCCCTGAGCCATTGACGCTGGCGCTGAACGTGTCTCCGACGCAACTGAGGGATCTGAGCCTGCCGCAGCAAGTGCGCGAGATCCTGGAAGGGAGCGAATTTTCTGCTCGGCGACTGGTGATCGAGATCACCGAAAGCGCGTTGTTCGACAACCTGCCTTATGCGCGGGCGATCACCGACGAGTTCAAGGCGATGGGTTGCAAGCTGGCGCTGGACGACTTTGGCACGGGCTACTCGAGTTTGCTGCATCTGCAGGCGTTGTCGTTTGACAAGTTGAAGGTCGATCGCAGCTTTGTGATGTCGATGACGCGGAGCCGGGAGAGCCGGAAGATCGTGGCGTCGGTGGTGGGGCTGGGGCAGAGCCTCGACCTGATTACGCTGGCGGAGGGCATTGAAACCCGGGAACAAGCCGAGATGCTGTTGTGGCTGGGATGCGAAAAGGGGCAGGGCTACCTGTACGGGCGGCCGGCGCCGGCCGAGGACCTGCCACGCATGATAGCGGCGACCGCTCAAAAGATTACGGCCGAGACCGACCTTTGGAAGACGACGCTGAACAACATTGACACTCAACCGGGGCAACGGCTGGCGCATCTGCAGGCTGTGTATGACGGAGCACCGGTGGGTCTGGGGTTCATCGATCGCAATTTGCGCTATGTCAATCTGAACCGGAGACTGGCGGACATGAACCAGGCGTCGGTCGAAGAGCATGTAGGCAGTCCGGTGGCGGCGGTTATCCCTGAGATATTTCCAGTGGTCGAACCCTACCTTCGCCGGGCGCTGGACGGGGAACCGATTGCCGATGTCGAGGTTCGCGTGCCGGGGCCTGGAACGGGGATCGAAGAGACGCGGCTGGTTTCTTATCAGCCGGCGCTGGATGAAGCGGGCGAGGTGGTTGGAGTTTCTCTTGCGGTGATCGATATCACGGACCGGAAGCGCGCGCAGGAAGCGTTGCGGGAGAGCGAAGAACATTATCGGCACATGGTGGAGCTGAATCCGCAGATCCTCTGGATCATGGACGCCGAGGGGCGGAACCTGGACATGAGTCCACGCTGGGAGCAGACCACGGGAATGATGAAGGACCCGACGAACTGCCGGAGCTGGCTGGACGCGGTGCATCCGAGAGACAGGGAGCGAATTCGCGAACAGATGAGTGTCCAGATGAAGAGTGGATCGCCGATCCATCTGGACTACCGAGTACGGCAGCGGGAGGGGGGATGGCGCTGGATGCGGTCGCGAGGGACGCCGCGTTTCGATGATGCTGGAAAGATTGTTTGCTGGTATGGCAGTGTCGAGGACATCCACGATTTGAAGCGGGCTGAGAAAGCGCTGCGTTCGATCGAAGTTCGGGTACAGCCGGCTTTGTTGCCAGCGATTCCTCTCGACGTGAGGCCTTCCTAGCTGGTGTCGATGGGTCGAGTACGCTAACTCCTTCGTCCGGCCGGTGTGGCACAAAAGTCAGCACGGATGGGGATGATTTCGCGCTCTCATGCGGGTATTTTGGCATCAGATGGCTTCATTGCCTGTGCGGCAATGAGGGGGGCCGAGTGAAGATTATCAGTGTTGCAGTGGTGTGTTTTGCGTCAACCGTTGCCGGGGTGTGTCACGCGGCTTCGGAGAGTGTGGGGAAACCTGTGGCAGCTGTAGTCTGGTCGGATTCCGCGCCAATGCCGGATGTGTCGAGGAAGGCGGCGGCGGGCGGCGGAGGC
>CAZZYB010000269.1:3669-6052 GCA_964658125.1 uncultured Acetobacteraceae bacterium
GTACAGCAAGAATCTGAAGACGACGTTAAGGCTAGGCACGCGGCCGTTTTCCGCGTTTGCGGTGCAGGTGAAAGCCGGGGTTGCGGGTGTGGGATTCGACCTGGCTACACCGCTGGCCCGGAAGGTGAACCTGCGGGGTGGGGCAAGCTTTTTCAACTACGGCCATCACTTCGATGAGGACGGCATCGGCGTGGACGGAACGCTGAACTTCCGGACCGTGAATGCGAGCGTGGACTTCTTTCCGTTTGGCGGGGGGTTCCGCATCAGCCCGGGCGTGGTGCTTTATAACGGGAACCATGTGACGGCGAACGCGAGCGTGCCCGGCGGGCAGAGCTTTACGCTGAACGGCGTCAACTATACGAGCAGCATGACCGACCCCGTGGGCGGGACGTTCGACGTGAGCTTTGGGCACAAGGTGGCGCCGAGTTTGACGGTGGGTTTCGGGAACATGATTCCGCGATCGGGCAGGCATTGGAGTGTGCCGATTGAGATTGGGTTTGAGTACATTGGGCCGCCGCTGATCGCGCTGAATTTGACGGGGAGTGCGTGCAACTCGGGCTTTTGTGCGTCGGTGCAGAACGACCCCACGATCAAGGCCAACGTGCAGAAGGAGCAGGCTGATCTGAACAGCGATATTTCGCCGCTGCGCTTTTATCCGATTGCTTCGATTGGGGTGGGGTACAGATTTTAGAAGGGTGATGGTGCGCCCGGAAGTGCTGGTTGAGAGGCTAGACTGCTGGGGCAGGGGACGGGAAATGGCGCTTGAGGCGAAGTATGGGCGCTTCGATGAACCGAAAGCTGAGGGCTGCGACGGCGAAGACCAAAGCGATGGTGAATGCGATGTATCCAAAGGCGATGATGGGAGAGTCTCCGAACCGAGGCTGGACTCGGGACGCATAGATATCTCCGAGCCGGTTGTAAAAGAACAGGTGATAGATATAGATGCCGTAGCTGTATCGGCCGAACAGGCGTAAGGGGATCCATGACAGGACACGATGGATCCCGATTGCCTTGTGTTCCGCCGCAGCGATCAGCCCGGCTGACATGAGAGCGAAGGCGCTAACGCCAGACTGCCATAGGTGGCCATTGGCTCCGGCAAGGTCCGCTGTATGCGTGATGGCGATCCAGGCGTAAATGGCTGCTCCAGCGAGGAAAGTCAGAAGGGCCAGCACGAGTGGAATTGGCTTGCCGTAGCGAAATCGGTAGATCGCAAGGGCGGCCCCGAGGAAGAGGCCGTCGAGCCGGGAAAACGGCCATTGAAGGATTCCGAATTTTAGTCCCAAGTGCACGATGAGGACGCCGCGCTCCACCCATCCCAGAACGAAGCCGGCAACGCAGAGCCAAAGAACGGCGGCCGGTTTTACGAAACGTATCAAGGTTGGCCAAACGAGGTAGAACTGCTCTTCCACATTGAGGCTCCAATAGGCTCCCCAGAGTCCGCCCATGCCCGTCCAGCTTGACCAAAAGACGGGCCAGTTAGCGACATAGAAGAAATACGAAGCTCTTTGGAGGCCCGGGGGCGGCAGTAAAGAAGTCAGCGTGCGCGAATGCGGCCCGAGAATGGCAAGGGGGATAAGGACCAAGTAATAGATCGGGAAGATGCGCAACGCTCTGCGCGCGTAGAAGGAGCGGAAGTAGGTTGGCCGGCCCTTCGAGCGAAGCAGGATGCCGGTGATCAGGAAGCCGGAGAGGGTGAAGAAGAGATCCACGCCTCCCCAGCCCGGAACCAGGAGTCGAGCGGTGATGATCCCCCACATGGGAGCGCCCGGGCCGTGCGGGATCGGGCCGAGAAAATCGGCAGCGTGAGACAGCAGAACCAAGAGAATCGCTAAACCGCGAATGCCATCGAGCGCGGAGTTGTGTTTTGGCTCGACCGAGGTGTGGTCGGCTGGGGCTGCTTTCAGCATCGAAAAACCTCAACTCCGATGGGGCTGAAGCGGAGTTTATCACTGGGGCGAACCGACGAATCGTCAGCATGGCGGAGGCGGGACAGTGAGCGCCGATGCGGTGTTGGATGGCGATTTCGAGCCTGGCTAGATGGGGAGGAGGCGGCAGACTGCCACTTCAAACCGGTCAGTGGATGTGCAGGGCGGCCGCTGTGTTAACAATTCGATTGGGGGATAAGAGGTTTATGGTGCGCCCGGAAGGAGTCGAACCTCCGACCTTTTGGTTCGTAGCCAAACGCTCTATCCAGCTGAGCTACGGGCGCACATTGCAGCGAAGCAACTTGACTAGAGTAACGGATGCGGAACGATATCGCAAGCCATGAGAGGGCAGCGGCAACGGCCCCTTTCGCGGGAAAACCCACACTTTGCCTTGCCAAATGAGATTTGCACCCTGATACACTCGGGCCAAACAGAGCCACAACAAGATAGAGGTGTTC
>CAZZYB010000270.1:0-6046 GCA_964658125.1 uncultured Acetobacteraceae bacterium
GCCTTTTCAGCCACGACTCCGCAGTCGCTTCTGTTTCCTGTTCGCTGCTTCACGCGTATCAGCGATACTGGAAACCTTATGAATCAGCCGCCCGACCAGTTCACCCTCTGCTCCTCCGCCGCAGACCACATCCGTTCCCACCACGCCACGCCCCCCACCCTCGGCATCATCCTCGGCTCAGGCCTCGGCAACTTCGCCTCACAGGTAGAAAACGCCACCACCATCCCCTACGCGGAAATCCCCAACTGGCCGCTCTCCACAGTCCAGGGCCACGAAGGCAAACTGGTCCTCGGCACAATCGGCGGCATTAACGTAGCCGTCATGCAGGGCCGAATCCACGCCTACGAAGGCTACGCGATGTCGCAAGTCGTCTTTCCCACCCGCGTCCTCGCGCTCCTCGGCTGCAAGAGCCTCATCGTCACCAACGCCGCCGGCGGCATCAACAAAACCTACGGCCAGGGCGGGCTCGTCTGCATCTCCGACCACATCAACCTCACCGGAACCAACGCCGCCCTAGGCCCCAACGAGCCGTCCTTCGCCACGCGACCCGGTTCCGGCCAGCGCTTTTTCGACATGTCTACCGCCTACTCCCCAACCCTCCGCAAACTGGCCGCCGCCGAGGCAACAAAGCAAGGCATCACCCTCCCCGAAGGCGTCTACCTCGCAGTCCTGGGCCCCAGTTACGAAACCCCCGCCGAAATCCGCGCCTTCCGCACCCTCGGCGCCGACCTCGTCGGCATGTCCACGGTTCACGAAGTCATCGTAGCCCGCCACATGGGCCTCGAAGTCCTCGGCCTCTCGCTCGTAACCAACATGGCGGCCGGCGTAGTCGACGAAGTCATCAACCACGAAGAAGTCATGGAAATAGGCCGCCGCGTAGAAGGCCAGTTCACAAGCCTCGTCAAAGCCCTCATCCCCCAGGTAGCCACAGCCATTTAGTTGATCATCTCGAAGTGCAGTACCTGCTTCTCTTGTTTGTCATTCCCGAAGGGAATCTGCGTCTGCCGCGGCCCGTTCTTTCGACCACCGAAAGCTCCAGCACTACCACCACCCAGCGTCCCGCCGTACACTACCCTCGTGCCCGTCCCCGAACAGCTAACCCTCCCCCACCACCCACTCCTGATCGGCATCGCCGGCTGTTCCGGCTCCGGCAAAACCACCCTCGCCCGCGAACTCGCCATCCAGCTCGAAGCCACGCTCTTCCCCCTCGACCTTTACTACCGCGATCTCTCGCAGTTCCCCCTAGACTCCCGCCACAAACAAAACTTCGACCACCCCGACTCCCTCGAGTCCGAGCTCATCATCGCCCACGTCCGCGCGCTCTCAGAAGGCCTCCCCATCCAGCGCCCGGTATACGATTTCTCCCGCCACACCCGCGTCCCCGACACGTTCGAACCCATCACCCCGACCCGCGTCGTCATCGTCGAAGGCATCCTCGCCCTCCACTACCCCGAGCTCATCCCCCTCTACGACTTCAGCATCTACGTCGACGCCCCCAACGAAATCTGCCTCAACCGCCGCATCTATCGCGACATGCGCGAACGCGGCCGCACAGAGCAATCCGTCCGTGACCAGTTCGAAGCCACAGCCCGCCCCATGGCCGAAAAATACGTCCTCCCATCCCAGGCCCACGCCACCGTAACCGTAGAAGGCACCGAAGCCCTCGACTGGTCCATCGAACACATCCTCCGCGAACTCCACACCCGCAAACTCCTCCGTTAACTCAACGCTCGAAACTCACAACTCAAATCTGAACCAGACCGTCTTGCCTCCACGCTCAACACCTCAAATCTCTGAGCTCGTAGCCCACAAAGCAAAGCGGCGAGACCCAAAGGCCCCGCCGCTTTCCCTTCACTCTTCGCTCTACACTCTTCACTCTGTCCTAAACACCAACCGGCTCCAGAAGCACCTGAGCAAACCGCTTCTCGGTCCGCGCCTGGTAAGCATCCTTATGGAACGCATACCCAGCGATCAGCGGAAACGCAATCGTAGCTTCGGCAAACACCATCTGCTCATACGTCAGATCGACCTTGCCCCACGAGCTGGCTTCCTTCAGCGTCGACCCCGACAGCGCACCGTCGCGCGAGTCAGCCACCGTAATCTGAATCGCATACTTGTGCATCGAAGCCTCAACCCCAAGAATGTCCGCAGCCACAACGATATCCTGCGCAAAATTCTTCGGCACGCCGCCGCCGATCATCAGCAACCCCGTCGTCGGGTTCGCAATCTTGATCTGGGTCAACTCGTAAAAGTCCTTACCGGAGTCGATGGAAACCATAGCCTTACCCTTGCGCGCGTGCTGGTGCGCCACCATGCCAAACCCATACGAGCAGTCTGAGAACGCCGGCACAAAAATCGGCACATCCTTTTCATAGCAAGCCAGCACAATCGAGTCGGGATTGCCGTTCGCCGGCGTCCGCCCGTTATCCTTCAAGTATTTGCCCATCTCGGCGATGATCTCGCGCGAAGAGTGTGGCCGAGGCTCCAGCGAATTCGTAATCTTCTCCGTAGTCTCATCGCAAATCCGCAGCTCTTCCTCATCGATGAACGTGTCGTAGATCCGGTCGATCATCAACTCGCGCAGATTGGCATCGCCCGCCCCATATTTGTACTCATCACCGGCAACGTAGTGCTTGAACCCAAGCGCCTCAAAGAAGTCCTGATCGACAATGTTCGCGCCAGTCGACACAATCGCGTCGACCATATTGTTCCGCACCAGGTCAACGATGACCTTCTGCAGCCCAGCCGAGATCAACGACCCCGCCAGGCACAAAATCACGCCACACTCGGTATCGCGCAGCATCATCTCGTAAATGTTCGCCGCCCGCGCCAGGTCGCGCGAACTGTAAGCCATGGACGCCATGGCATCGACCAGCGCAACAACATTATGCTGCTTCATGTCGATGTGCTGGATAGGGGTTTGCAGAAGCTCTTTTTTAGTAGACATATCAATGTCTATTTTACTGTGCTTTTACCGCCGCCCCTTCCCAGATTCGCGCTGCAATTCACCCCAAATTGACATTCCCGCGCCATCTTGGTTATATCGACCCAAGGGAGACCGGATGTCCGCAAACAGCCTCACAGAGGCCTTCGCCTACCACCACGTAGGCATCGCCGTAAAAGATATGCAGCAGGCCATCGAAAGCTACAAAACTCTCTTCGGCTACCAGCTCACATCCGGCCCCTTTGACGACCCTATCCAGGACGTCTCGGTCTGCTTCCTCTCCCGCGGCGGCACCGACCCCGCACTCGAGCTCGTCGCCGCCCTCGGCCCCAACTCACCCGTGCATCGGCTCGTCAAAAAGGGTGGCGGCACCTACCACCTCTGCTACACCGTCCCCGACATCGACGCGGCCATCGCCCACCTCACCGCCCACAACTGCCTGCTCCTCACGCAGCCCGTTCCTGCCGTCGCCTTCGAAGGGCGCAAAATCGCCTGGCTGATCTCCGACACCGGCCTCTTCGAACTCATACAGGCCTAAGCCGCCCGCGTCTAGAACGCCTTGTAAACAATATCCGACGCCGTCTGGTTCAGCAGCACCACCATTACAAACGACACCAGCCCCAGCGCCGACGCATACACCGTCAGCGCGTACCGGCTCGTAAACACCGGCCCCTCCGCCGTGCGTATCGACAGCAGCCAAGCCCGTACATACTCCCACCCGGCCAGCACCACCGTTGCGCTCAGCCACACGGCCAGCCATACACAAACCCATTGCACTCCCGTCAACGCCGCAAAAATCCGGTGAATCTGCGCCCACCGTTCCCAGAACCAGAACAGCGTAAACGCGAACCACGCAAAATTCAGCCCCCGCCCAAATGCCTCGTACACAGCATTCCCCGCCAGCTGGCTATACGCCTTGCGCCCCATGATCTTCACCAGTTGCAAATGCCACAGCTTGTTGATCGAGATTCCACCACCCGTCAGCAAGCCATACACCACAAACTCAGACGTCCGCCCATGCCACACGCCAATCAGGAAGAACGTAACGAAGAAGCAGAACACCCCCAGGAACGGTTCAATCGACCGTGACGGAAATCTCCGCATCAGCGCCAGCAGCAACGGGCTATACACATACGTTTTCAGCCAGTTTGAAAGAGTCATGTGCCAGCGACTCCAGAAGTCCAGAAACGAACTCGCCGAGAACGGGCGGTTGAAGTTCTCTGGCAAGCGCACACGCATCAATCGCGCCAGCGCAATCACGATGTCGATATATCCCGAAAAATTTGCGTACAAAAAGAACGGATAAACAACCGCCACCTCGAACGCCGCGACAAACTTCAGCGACAGCGGCAGAGGCTGCGTCATCCGCGCAAGAGCATCCTCCTGCACCGCATGCAGCAGCATCCCCAGGACATTCACTTTGAAAAAGCCGCGGACCAGTCGCTCGAACTGCGTCCCAATCGTCCGCGCTCCCAACCCAATGGGGTCGACCGCAAACTGGTCTTTCGCAAACTCATCGTAACGCTGCAGCGGACCGGAAACGAACGTCGTGAAACTGATCGTATAAAGCAAATACTCGCCCGGCCCAATCCGCCGCGTCTGCCCGTCATCCTCCGACTCAACTAATAAATGCAATACTCGAAAGAAAATGTAAGACAGCCCCAGCGTAAAGTACGGCAGATGAATAAAAAGACCGTTCGGTAGAAACGTATATTTCTTCAACCACACATAAGCGAAGATAACCGTCAGAACACCCCATACCATCGACCGCGGCCAACCCCGCCTGAGCGCTACAACGCCCAGATATCCCAAGAGAAGAAAGCCCGTCAGCGGAAGAAACAGAATGGGATCATGCGCAAGCAAACCTAGAAAAATAAGGCTCGCCAGCATAAGTACACCTGACCGCCACACCTGCGACCGGCTGAAGTTCGAAACTAAAGCGACCACGAGACCGAACGCTAAGAATTGAAGAGAAGCTCCGTCCAAGGCTATCTCCCCGTCTCTTGTTCAGTCTGTCGTCTCGCTTCGAAGCTCAGTGCCGGTACTTGACCACCGGTGAGCTTCTTGGCAAGAAACCCAGCCAGCAACGCATCTCCGCCCGCGTTTGGATGACCATCCACGGATCGAAAGTTCGTCTCAGCCCTGGGTACGTCCCGGAACTCCGCAAACGCATCGATGTACATCCCGCCGTGCTTCGCAACGATGGACCCTACTACATCCCTCAATTTATACGGATCATAACCGGGAGGCCAATCACCCATGGAAATCATCACGGCTTGCGGTCGCGTCGGCAGCATCGCCAGCACCAAAGGAATGTGCGCAGCATCTGCCTTCGCCTGGACATCCGCATAAACGCTATCGAACCGCTCCAAGCGGTGCTGCCACATCGGGCTTAGATCCGCCTTGAGATATCCCGCTACATCGTCGCTTCCGCTAACGGAATACTTAATGTATTGAGTCGCGCTCTCGCCGAACGCGTGCTGAATCATGAATGCGGACTTCGAATCCGTAAACGTCTTCTTCGCAGAGTTCAGAAGCTCGGCTCCGAAATGAAGAAGGCTGCTCAGAGCTTTTCGGCCGGAGCGTTTAGCCACGTTATGCTTGACCCGATGCCATCCTTCCGCCGCAGGGGTTTGCCAGGACGGGGACGTCTGTCTCTCGGGCGCTGCGAGTTCAATGGCCTTCACATCCCAGCGCGTCATCTCCCAGAGGATCAGGTCGGGCTTCGGATCTACAACGTCCTTGAAGCGTCGGTCGATACTCTGTGGCAGGCCCGGAAATCCCGGGATCGATTCGTTATACAGCTCAACCTTGCGTCCGCTAATCGCTGAAAGTTGCCGCGCCAGCAAAGCCGACAACCCCTTCTCTTTAGGCAAGCCGCTTCCATAACCGAAGGAAGAACCCACCATCACAATCCGATACACATCTGCCTGCTTCGGAGCGAAGTCCGCATCTTCTCTGTACCCTCGGCTATTGACGTGATACTCCGTAGGCGCAGACTCAAGTTCCTTCAAGACAAACGTGCAGTTCGAACTCCGTTTCACGCCGATCCAAGGATCGGTGTATGGCGTGCACTTCCCCATGCCGCTTCTAAACTCGGTA
>CAZZYB010000271.1:0-5993 GCA_964658125.1 uncultured Acetobacteraceae bacterium
CGATGGCGTTCTTTACTTCCTGAATTTCTACTTTGCTGACTACGTCGAAGCTTTAGTCGGCTACCATGTGTGGTTTCCTTTGCGGTATCTATTATGCGGGATCGCCGGCGAAAGGCAAATGCAAACGCGGAGTTCGGTGAGTACGCGGAGTTAGCGCGGAGTGAGTGTGCTCGGGAAGAGGGTGTGGAAGTTGGTGGTGGTTTGGGTGGCGATTTCTTCGAGGGTTGTGTTGCGGAGGTTGGCGAAGAATGCGGCGGTGATGGCGGTGTGGGCGGGTTCGTTGGGTTGGCCGCGGTGGGGGATGGGGGTGAGGAAGGGGGCGTCGGTTTCTACGAGGATGCGGTCGGCGGGCGCGGTGCGGGCTACTTGGTGGATGGTGGCGGATTTGGGGTAGGTGAGGTTGCCGGCGAAGCTCAGGTAAAAGCCGGCGGCTAGAGAGGCTTCGGCTTGCGACTCGTTGCCGGAGAAGCAGTGCATGATGCCGGGGAGGCCTGTGGGGGTCCAGTGTTCGGCGATCAGGGCTAGGAGGTCTTGCCATGCGTCGGCTGGTTCGTAGCGGGCTTTGGCGGCGGGGATGGCTAGCTCGGAGGTGCGGCAGTGAATGGTGATGGGCTTGCGTGCCGCGGCGGCGATGCGGAGCTGGGCGATGAAGGCGGACTGCTGGGTGGCGATGTCGGGGTTTGAGAGGTGGTAGTAGTCGAGGCCGATCTCGCCTACGGCGATGCAGCGAGGGTCTTCGGCGAGGCGGGATAGCTTGGCGAGGTTGGCGGGTGTGGCTTGATGGGCTTCCTGCGGATGGATTCCGGCGGTGGCGAAGATCTGGGGGTGTTGGTGTGCGAGGTCCAGGGCGCGGTGCATGGTGTCTGGACCGTCGCCTATGCCGATCGCCAGCAGCGTGGTGACGCCTGCGGCCTGGGCGTTGGCGATGATCTGGGGGATGTCGGTGTAGTCGTCGAGGTGGCAGTGGGAGTCGATGAGCGTCATGTGTGTCTTTGAGTATCGCTCTGGGATAGGATGTCGGGATGGTTGATCTGGGTCAGAGTGCGGTGTTTCGGTATGTGGATATGCCGGTGCGGAAGATGGCGAATGGCGGCGAAAGTCGCGATGTGGTGCGCGGGACGCTTGCGACGGGTGAGGTTGTGGCGCTGCATGAGTCGATGCAGGTTGTGGGGATGACGCCGAATCCGGCGCACCCGATTCAGCATACGGAGTTCATCCTGATCTTCGAAGGGACGGTGGAGTTCAATCATGACGGTAAGTCTGAGCGGGTTGGGCCTGGAGGGATTCTGTATGTGGCGAAAGGGACTGTTCACCAGGTGAAAAATGTTGGTGATGGAGCGGCGAGATATTGCGTGGTCGCGATTGGCGGCGATGTGAAGGCGTAAGGCAGGAAGTAGGAAATAGGAAGTAGGAGACGCGATGAAGAAGATGAATCGGCGTGAGGCTTTTGGGGCTATTTCGGCGTTTGCGCTGATGGCTTCGGTGATGGAAGGGCAGACGGGGGAGGGATCGCCGCTGGCTGTGTCGCGGGTGTTCGAGTATGACAAGCTGACGGTGAAGAAGAGTGACAATGGGGGCGAGAGTCGCGCGGTGGTGCATGGGACTTTGCCGACGGGCGAATTTGTGGAGCTGCACAATACGACACTTCCTGCGGGAAAGATGCCGCATAAGCCGCATAAGCATACGCACTCGGAGTTCATCCTGATTCGCGAGGGGACGGTTGATTACCTGAGCGATGGGAAGAGCGAGCGGGTAGGGGCGGGCGACATTATTTATACGGCTTCGATGAAGCCGCACGGGATGCGGAATGTTGGGACGACCGCGGCGAAGTATTTTGTGGTGGCGGTTGGGGTGCAGGCGCCGTCGGTTGAGGTGGAGTTGGCGCCGCCGGTTTGAAGGGGGCCACCCCCCCCTCCCCCCTCCCCCTGACTTTATGGGTCAAAGTATTGATGATGCAGGGGTTACCGGGGGACTTGTGGTGCTTGCGGGCTAAAGTATCTGCATTGAGTAGCTTGCGGGCGATACCCATCGCAAACTACTCATTCTGTTGCTCTTAGCCGCACAAGGGGACGCACTTTATTTCAGGCGGGAGCCGAGCGCTATGTCTTCGCTGAAGGTGGCGAGGACGGGTTTGCCGTTCTCGCCGTGGCTGGCGGCGAGGAGCATGCCGTGGGACTCGAGGCCGCGCATCTTGCGGGGGGCGAGGTTGGTGATGACCACGATGCGGCGGCCGATTAGCTCTTCAGGGGTGTAGAACTCGGCTATGCCGGAGAGGATTTGGCGCGGGGGGAAGTCGGGGCCGAGGTCTACTTCTAGGCGGAGGAGCTTGTCGGCTTTAGGAATGCGCTCGGCTACGGTGATCTGGGCTACACGGAGTTCGATTTTGATGAAGTCTTCGATGGAGATTTGAGGGGTTTCGGTGGTGGCGGCGAAGATGCCGGAGGCTGGTGCGTCCTTGTGCGAGGGGGTGGGGCCGTTGTGGGTGGTCGTCGCGTCGCTGCCGCCTACGGGTAGGGTGCTGGTGGGCTCGTTGAGGGAGCTGGTGCGGGGTGGGGCGGCGGGGTCGGTTGGGTTGGTCGCGACGGGTTGCGCGGGGGCGGGAGTGGCTGCCGATTTGAGGGGGGATTCGGGTCTGGAGTTTTCAGTTTCGAGTGGTGGGTTTTGAGTTGGGTTTTCCATGTCGGTCATGATCTGGGTGAGTCCTTTGTCGGCGCGGGGGAAGATGGGGGCGAGGGGGCCTAGTTTGGTGCCGGGTTTCAGGCCGCCCCATTGGAGGTTGTTTAGTTCGCCGTTTTTGGCGGCGGTTTCGATGTCTCCGAGGCCTAGTTGTTGCCAGACTTTGGCGGTGGCGTTGGGGAGGATGGGGTGGAGCACGGCCGTGATCTGTCGGATGGCGTCGGCACTGACGTACAGTATTTCCCGAAGCCGATCCTTGTCCGACTCTATTGATGACTTCGCGAGTTTCCAAGGCGCGTGGTCCGACATGTACTGATCAATCAGAGCAATGTGGGTCATCTCCTGCATACATGCTCCTGTAAATTCCAGAGCTTGTACGTGGTCACCAAGGGCTTCCTGCGACACATTCATAAATCCTTTCACGAATTCAGTGCCTCTTTTGAGTCTGCCGCGTTCTTCTCCCTCCGCGGGAGGTAGATTTTCCGTTTCAACAACTTCTGTTGTTGGCGGCGGCGGCACGACACCCGTGAAGTTTTGCTGGATGAGGGAAAGCGTGCGGCTGACGAGGTTGCCGTAGCCGTTGGCGAGGTCGGCGTTGTAGCGGGTGATTAGGGCGTCGAAGCTGAAGCTGCCGTCCTGGCCGAAGGGGATTTCACGGAGCAGGAAGTAGCGGAGGACGTCGGCGGCGAAGAGGTCGCGCTCCTGTTTGGTGCTGTCGGGGAATTGCCTGGCGTAGACGTGGTCGCCGAAGCCGTCGAGGATGGTTTCGGTGCGGACGATGTTGCCTTTGGATTTCGACATTTTTGAGTTGTCGAAGAGAAGCCAGCCGTGGGCGGTTACGGCTTTGGGTAGCGGGAGGCCGGCGGCGAGGAGGAAGGCGGGCCAGTAGACGCAGTGCTGGCGGGTGATTTCCTTGGCCATGATGTGGAGGTCGGCTGGCCAGTAGCGTTGGAAGTCGGCGATGTCTTCGGGGGCGTCGGAGCCGTAGCCTACGGCGGTCATGTAGTTAGCGAGGGCGTCCAGCCAGACGTACATGACGTGCTTCTTTTCGGTGGCGCTGGCGGCGGGTTCGGGGACGGGGATGCCCCAGGTGAAGCTGCTGCGGGAGACGGAGAGGTCGCGGAGGTTGCCGGGGACGTAGGGGTTGCCGAGGGTGGAGTAGGCGAGGGCGGAGGATTCCGTGGCCGCTTGAGAAGCAGGTCTCTCCACTTCGCTGCGCTCTGGTCGAGATGACACATTTTCGGAGGGTGCGGAAGAAAGCAGGTCCTTCGTTTCACTCAGGATGACATGTTCTTGAAAGGGGTTGGAGGGGATCGGTGTGGCGGCGGAGATGTTGCCGCGGAGGAAGCCCAGGACTTCGTTTTTGCGGGAATCGGGGGTGATGAGGAGGGTGTCGGATTCGATGAGGTCGATCAGGGGGCGCTGGTAGTCGGAGAGTTTGAAGAAGAAGTTTTCTTCGGTTACGGTCTCGGTGGGTTTGCCGTCGGGGCCGAGGGTGCCGGGGGGGCCTTCTACGAAGACTTCTTCGCCGATGCTGTATTGGCCGGTGTAGGAGCTCAGGTAGATGGCGCCGCGGGCGTAGAGTTCGGCGAAGAGCTTCTGCGCTCCGCGTTTGTGTTTGGGGTCGGTGGTGCGGATGTAGCGGTCGTAGGTGAGGCCCATGCGGTCCCAGAGGTTGCGGAACTGGATGGAGACTTCGTCGGCTAGCTGCTGCGGAGGGATGCCGGCTTTTTCGGCGCTGCGTTCGATTTTCTGGCCGTGCTCGTCGGTGCCGGTCAGGAAGAATGTGTCGTCGCCGAGGAGGCGGTGGCGGCGGGCCAGGACGTCGGCGACGATGGTTGTGTACGCGTGGCCTATGTGGGGGCGGGCGTTGACGTAGTAGATCGGGGTGGTTAGGTAGAATTTTTTCGGCTTCTGCTCTGACATGGCGTAAGTGTCAGTTTACAGGGTGGTGGCGGGAGACGCAGATTCCCTTCGGGAATGACAAACAGAAAAACAACGGCAACTGCAAACACGAACGCAGAGGACGCTAAGAAAGAACGCGAAGGTCGCGGAGGAGACGTGGCCTGGTTTGGGCTTCGGTGATGTGATCGATAGGTCGGGCTTACAGCCCTCGGCTGCGGGGGTGGTGAGGAACCCGGGGCGATGCCCCGGGCTGGGATAGCGCGCGCCGTTGGCGCTTTATCCTCGGTGACGCTGGGTGGCCCCTTCGGTGGTTAGGTGGCGCTTAGCGGGAGTTCGGGGGTGCTGGGGGCTCCTAGGCGGGGGACGAGGAGTTGGAAGATGGCGAGGGCTACGAGGTAGGCTCCGGCGGCCATGGAGAAGACTAGTAGCGGGTGGAGCGAGAGGGTGTGTTTGACTACCCAGGTAAAGGCGGCGCCGCCGGCTGCTCCGGCTGCTCCTCCGATGCCGACTACGGTGGAGACGGCGGTGGCGGGGAACATGTCGGCGGGGGTGGAGAAGAGGTTGGCGGACCAGCCCTGGTGGGCGGCGGCGGCGAGCGCGATGATCAGCGTCGCGGGCCAGGGGTTGCTGGGGAAGATCACGCTCATGTGGGGGACGAAGACCAGCGGGAGGACGAGGATGGCCATCGAGAGCATGGCGAACTTGCGGCCGGCGTTGACGGAGTGGCCGCGGTTCATGCGCCAGCCGGAGAGGGTGCCTCCGCCGATGGAGCCGACCGAGGAGACTACGTAGACCGTGACGATGTAGACGTAGGCGTGTTTGAGGTCGAGGCCGTAGTTGCGGTTGAGGAACTGGGGGAGATAGAAGAGGTAGAACCACCAGACGCCGTCGGTGAGGCCCTTGCCGATGGCGAAGGCGTAGGTTCCGCGGTTCGAGAGGATGCTGAGGAGGGGCTGTTTGACGTCGACGACGGGAGCGAGGTCGCGCTGGGTGGTGGTGGATCCTCGGCGGAGCTTGTTGTAGGGGAAGATGAGCCAGATGATGAGCCACGCCATGCCCATGGAGCCCGTGGCGATGAAAGCCGAGCGCCAGCCCCAGCGGGCGGTGACGGCGGTGATGATGATCGGGGCGAGGAAGAAGCTGACGTTGGAGCCGGAGTTGAAGATGCCGACGGCCTTGGCGCGCTCGGTGGCGGGAAACCACTCGGTGACGGCTTTAATGGCGGCGGGGAAGTTGCCGGACTCGCCGAGACCGAGGAAGATGCGGGCGATGCAGAAGCCAAAGACCGAGCCGACAATGGAGTGGCTCATGGACGCAAGGCCCCAGACAAGGATGGCAAGGGCGTAGCCGGTCTTGGTGCCGAGCTTATCGATCACACGGCCGGCAATGAGGAAGCCGACCCCGTAGGCAAT
>CAZZYB010000272.1:0-5992 GCA_964658125.1 uncultured Acetobacteraceae bacterium
TACGCATAACGAGGGCGCGGATGCACAGTATGTGCCGCCGGGACAGAGCGGGCCGCGGCTGGCGGCGTATGCGTATGCGAAGATGGGGAACGTGGCGTTTGCGAAGAAGGCGATTGCGATGTTGCTGGCGCAGGGTGGCGGAGTGGCGAAACCGGTGATGGTGTCGGGTGCGGAGTCGCTGCGGCCGGTTGAGGAGGATGCGAGGGTGTCGACTAACGAGGCGGCTCAGACGGCGTTGCAGTGCATTGAGGTGCTGGAGCTTTGCAAGGACCAGTTGCCGACTGAGGCTGCGGTGCGGACCGTGCGGGAGTTTCGTGCGAGACCGCAGGCGGCGCCGCCGAGGTGACACAGCGCGAGAGGATTCGCAATCTGTTGCCGGGAGCGGTAACCTTGTGTTGGTGAGGTTTTAAGGCTGGCGGCCTATCGAGTGCATCGAGGGTTAGCTGGTTCGGATCTCTTCTTGCGAGGTTATGGAAGTGACATCTGTTGATGACGTGATCCAGCTGATTCGCATTCGCGAACAGCGAGGGGATGCTGAGGTACAGGGTTCCGAGGGAATAAGCAGCTGCTCTACTGCGCTGGCTGAAGGGCCGTGGGCGTTCGATGCGGGGGCTGCGGGGTATGGGCCTGGAGCTTCGATGTGGGATGTAATTCCCGTGGACGCGCCAAGGCAGGGTGGGTTGCCGGCGGAGTATCGGCGGGCTAGTAAGGCGGAGCTCGATCTGCGGATACGTGCGGCGAAGCATGCGCTGGGTGACCGGCTGGTGGTGCTGGGGCATTTCTATCAGCGCGATGAAGTGATTCAGTATGCCGATTTTGTGGGCGATTCGTTTCAACTAGCGCAAGCGGCGCGGGCGAAGCCTGAGGCTGAGGCGATTGTGTTTTGCGGAGTTCATTTTATGGCGGAGACGGCGGACATGCTGTCGGGGCCGGAGCAGAAGGTGATCCTGCCGAATTTGGCGGCGGGTTGCTCGATGGCGGACATGGCCGACGTTGAGACGGTGATGGACTGCTGGGAGCAGATCGAGGAGCTGTTTGGAACTGCGCCGGATGGGGATGGGCGTGTGCCGGTGATTCCGGTGACGTACATGAATTCTTCTGCCGCTCTGAAGGGTTTTTGCGGAGAGCATGGCGGAATTGTTTGCACGTCGTCGAATGCGGCGGAGGTGTTGCGGTGGGCGTTTGAGCGGGGGCAGCGGGTGCTGTTTTTTCCGGATCAGCACCTGGGGCGGAATACCGCGAAGGCTATGGGGATTCCGCTGGAACAGATGCCGTTGTGGGATCCGGAAAAGGCGCTGGGAGGGAATACTGCCGAGACTTTGCGTGAGGCGAAGGTGCTGCTGTGGCATGGGTTCTGCTCGGTGCATAAACGGTTCACGGTGGAGCAGGTTGCGGCGGCGCGGAGACGGCATCCGGGAGTGCGCGTGATTGTGCATCCGGAGTGTCCGATGGAGGTGGTCGACGCGGCGGACGAGTCGGGGTCGACAGACTACATTGTGAAGGCGATTGCGGCGGCGCCGGCGGGGTCGAGCTTTGCGATCGGGACGGAGATCAATCTCGTTCAGCGGCTTGCGAATGAGTATCCGCAGCATACGATTGCCTGCCTGGATTCGATTATTTGTCCGTGCTCGACGATGTATCGGATTCATCCGAGCTACCTGGCGTGGGTGCTGGAGGCGCTGGAACGGGGTGAGGTGTTGAATCGGATTACGGTGGCCGAGTCGATCGCCGTGCCCGCGCGCGTGGCGTTGGAGCGGATGCTGAGTTTGAAGCCGGGTGCGACGCTGGAGAATACTGCGGTGGCTGCGTCTTGAAGCGGGCGATTGTTGTGGGCAGCGGTATTGCGGGGCTGATTGCGGCGCTGGAGCTTAGCCGCGGGTACGAGGTCACGCTAGTGACGAAGTCGGAGCTTGCTGAGAGTAATACTCGGTGGGCGCAGGGTGGGATTGCGGCGGCGATGTTTGCCGACGACAGCGTGGCCGAGCATGTGGCCGATACGCTGCGAGCGGGAGCGGGCTTGTGCGATCGCGAAGCTGTCGAGGTGCTTTGCAGTGAGGGGCCGGAGCGGATTAGCGACCTGATACGGCTGGGTGTTGGGTTTGATTATCACGAGGGCGAGCTGGCGCGTGGGATGGAAGCGGCGCACTCGCGGGCTCGGGTGCTGCATGCGGGTGGAGATGCTACGGGACTGTCGATCGAGATGGCGCTGGTGCGGGCGGTGCGGGCTGCGAAGGTGCTCGTGCTGGAACATACATTCGCTTGCGATTTGCTGATGAGGGGCGAGAGGGTGGTGGGGCTGGAGGTGCTCGATGCCGATGGGGCGCGGAGGGAGCTGGCGGCCGATGCGGTGATTTTGGCGAGTGGCGGGGCTGGGCAGATGTATCGACATACTACGAACCCGGCCGTGGCGACGGGGGATGGCGTGGCGATGGCGCTGCGGGCGGGGGCGCAACTGGCGGATGTGGAGTTCTATCAGTTTCATCCGACGGCGTTGGCGATGCCGGGGACGTTTTTAATTTCGGAGGCGGTGCGGGGTGAAGGTGCGGTGCTGCTGGACGCGAATGGGCGGCGATTCATGAAGGAGGTACACGCGGATGCGGAGCTTGCGCCGCGGGACGTTGTGGCTCGGGGGATTGCTCGGCAGATGGCTGCGCAGGGCGGTAAGCCGGTGTTGCTGGATGCTACGGCGCTGGGTGAGGCGTTTTTGCGGAGGCGGTTTCCGACAATCGATCTGGCTTGCCGGGGGATGGGGCTGGATTGGTCGGAGGTGCCGATACCGGTGACACCCGCGGCGCATTACTGGATGGGTGGGGTGCGGACGGATATCTGGGGGCGGACTTCTGTGCGGGGACTGTATGCGGTCGGGGAGGTGGCTTGTACGGGGGTGCATGGGGCGAATCGGTTGGCTTCGAATTCGTTGCTGGAGAGTCTGGTGTTTGCGTGGCGATGCGCGCACTTGTTGCTTGACGATGAAGCTGCGAGCGACGATGTGCCGGTGTGGAATGAAGGCACGGTGATTGCGGTGGAGGAGAGCCGAGAGCGTGGTGTCGCGGTGGAGCGGAGTGAGTTCCAGAGGTTGATGTGGGAGGCTGTGGGGATTGAGCGGGATGGTGTGGGGTTGCGGGTTGCGCTGGAGCAGTTGAATGCTTGGAATGCGGCGGACGGAGGTGTGGAGGCGCTGGAGACGCGGAACCTACTCGAGTTGGCTCGGGTGATGGCGGCGGCCGCGTTGGAGCGGCGGGAGTCGCGCGGGGCGCATTTCAGGACGGATTGCACGGAGACTTCGGGGGCGCAGCAGCGGTCGTTGGCGTTTGCGAAGAAGGTGGCTGTAGCGTGTTGATGAAGCCGGGGGTGGAGGCTGTAGAGCGGGTGGTGCGCATGGCGCTCGAGGAGGATGCTCCGTGGGGCGATGTGACTTCGCAGGCGTTCATTCCGGAGGGGAGTTTCGTTACGGCGGAACTGGTGGCTCGGGAAGAGGGTGTGTTTTGCGGCGTGGATGTTTTTGTCGCGGCGATGCGGTTGACTGATGCTGCGATTGAGACGGAGTTTCTGGTTGCGGATGGAGCGCGGTTTGGCAAGGGTGAGGTGCTGGCGCGGGTGAAGGGACCGTCGCGGGGTGTGCTGCAGGCGGAGCGGGTGGCGTTGAACTTTGTGCAGCGGATGTCGGGGATTGCTACGCTGACCGCGCGGTATGTGCGGGAGGTTGAGGGGACTACGGCGAGGGTGGGGGATACTCGGAAGACGACCCCGGGACTGCGGCTGTTTGAGCGCTATGCGGTGAGGTGTGGGGGAGGGCACAATCATCGGTTTTCGCTGTCGGATGCGGTGATGGCGAAGGATAATCACCTGGCGATCCTGACGGCGCATGGTGCGCTGGATTTGACCGAGGCGCTGAGGGCTGCGCGGAAAAATCTGTCGCATACGACGCATGTTGAGGTGGAGGTGGATCGCGCGGACCAGATTGAAGCGGTGCTGGCGGCGGGTGTGGATACGATCATGCTGGACAATTTTTCGACCGACGAGTTGCGTGCTGGAGTGAAGCAGGTGGCGGGACGGGCGCTGGTGGAAGCCAGCGGGGCTATTACGCTGGAGCGCGTTCGCGAGATCGCGGAGACGGGTGTGGATTTGATTTCGGTGGGGTCGCTTACGCATAGCGTGAGGGCGCTTGATCTGGGGCTGGATGTCGCGGTCGTCAGCGAATAAAGGGCTCGATGGCGAAGTGGGCGAAGGCATAGCCGGCGGCGCCGATGAGACCGGCGCCGGGGAAGGTTACGATCCAGGCGTAGACGATTCTCTTTCCCCAGATCCAGCGGACGGCGTGGGGGCCGCGGGTCGCCCCTACGCCGGAGATGGCTCCGCCGATGGCGTGCGTGGTGGAGATGGGGACCTTGGCGATGGTGGCGAGACCGATGGCGGTTGCGGCTGCCATTTCGGCTGAGAAGCCGCCGACGGGGCGCAGGTGCGGTGTGATGCGCGAGCCGATGGTTTTGACGACTCGCCAGCCACCGGAGAGGGTTCCGAGGGCCATGGCGGCGTGGCAGCTGAGGATGATCCACCAGGCGATTTCGTGTTTGCCGGCGATGCCTTGAAAGCCTCCAGGTGTGGGTGCACCCCATTGCTGATGTCCGGCAGCGGCGAGCAGAGCGACGATGATGCCCATGGTTTTCTGGGCGTCGTTGGTGCCGTGGCCGAGGGAGTAGAGGCCGGCGGAGAGGAGTTGGAGGTGACGGAAGCGCTTCTCGGCCTGGTACCGCTCGCTGTTGCGGCTGAGCCAGCTGACGGCGGTCATGATGGACCAGCCCAGGACCATGCCGATGACGGGCGAGAGGATGAGGAAGGCGAGGACGGGGATCCAGCCTTTGAGGAGGATGACGTGCCAACCGGCTTTGGCGATGGCGGCGCCCGCGAAGCCGCTGATGATGGCGTGTGAGGAGCTTGTGGGAAGGGCCATGAGCCAGGTGATGATGTCCCAGGCGATGGCGCCGATGAGGCCTCCGCAGACGACGTAGACGTCGACAGCGTGGGGGTCAATGAGTTTGTTGCTGATGGTTTCGGCGACTCCGGTGCCGAAGAGGAAAGCCGCTACGAAGTTGAAGAAGGCTGCCCAGAGGACGGCCTGGCCCGGAGTGAGGACGCGGGTGGTGACGATGGTGGCGACGGAGTTTGCGGCGTCGTGGAAGCCGTTGAAGTAGTCGAAGATGAGAGCGACGGCGATGACGATGAAGACGAAGTAGAGGATGGGCATGCAGTCCTCAGCCGTTCTTCAGGAGAACGCGGGTGAGAGTTTCTGCGGCCTCTTCGCAACGTTCAATGGCCTCTTCGAGGAGGTCGTACAGCTCTTTTTTCTTGAAGACTTCGAGGGGGTCGGGGTCTCCGGTGAAGAGGCTGCCGAGAAAGATTTCGCGATCGCGTTTGACCAGTTCCATGGCGGCGGAGATCGCATCGAGCGAGAGGGCCATGTCCTTGAGTTTTTTCTGTTTGCGAAGGCCGCGGACGAGGCCGTCGAGCTCGTGGGCGATGGTGGAGAGGTTGCGAGCCTGGCCGGTGAGGGCGGGGTACAGGTTCTTGAGCTGGTAGAGGCGGAAGCGTTGTGAGAGCTCAGAGACGCGGTCGACTACGCCGAACATTTCGGTGATGAGGTTGAGGATGTCTTCGCGGTCGAGCGGCGTGATGAAAGCCTGGTCGAGGCGCTGAAGCGATTCGCGAAAGATTTTGCGGGCGGCGAGGCGGTCCTGCTCGATGATTTGAAGCTGCGCGGCGAAGGTTGGGAAGGTGCGGACGATTTCTTCAAGCTGACAGGCTGCGCTCACGACTCGCGATGAGAGCTGTTCGAGCTCGTCGAAGAACTTCTCGTCTTTGGGTAAGAGGTTGAACATCCTGCCGTCTTTGATGCTTGAAGATGATCGTACCCATTCCGATTGGGAGTGTTACAGGCAGATGAATTTTCGGGGGGCAGGCTGAATTGATGCGTAGTGAGCCGAGGGATCAGGCG
>CAZZYB010000273.1:0-5987 GCA_964658125.1 uncultured Acetobacteraceae bacterium
GTTTCCCGGCGGGTCGGTCGCGAGTCTCTCGATTCCGTGGGGTTTTTCCAAAGGTGACGAAGAGGTGATCGGCTATCACGTCCTGTGGCCGAGAGACATGGTGCATACCGCGCTTGGAAAGCTCGCCTGCGGAGATGCCGCAGGCGCGCGCAGGACACTGTTTTATCTGGCGTGCACGCAACGTGCTGACGGTTCCTGGAGCCAGAACATGTGGAAGTCCGGGAAGCCGCACTGGAAGGGTGTGCAGATGGACACGATTGCGATGCCGATCCTGCTCGCAGACAAGTTGCGGCGGGAGGACGCACTGGAGGGATATGACGCCTGGCCGATGGTGTGCAGCGCGGCAGAGTACCTGGTCAGAATTGGGCCGGCAACCGAGCAGGAACGCTGGGAGAAGCTTGCCGGGTTCTCGGCATCATCGATCCCCGCACAGGTGGCCGCGTTGCTGGCTGCGGCAGACTTCGCTGACGCGGCAGGTAAACGCTCCGAGAGGGACTTCCTTCGGGAAACTGCTGACGCATGGAATGCCCTGCTTGACGATTTTCTTTACGTGCGCGGCGGTGAACTCGCCCGGAAGCACGCTGTGTCTGGGTACTACATGCGCATCGCGCCTCCGGAGGTTATCGAGGGTGTCTCGCAGGAAGAGTTGAGAGTGACCCTCGAAGATCTGGAGGGCGAACAGGAGCATCCAGCGATTAGCTTAATCAGTCCCGATGCTCTTGCCCTGGTGCGTCTTGGTTTGCGCAGGCCGGATGACCCTCGCATTCTGGATACGTTGAAGATCATCGATGCTACGCTCTGCTATGAAATGGAGACCGGCAAAGGCTGGGTACGTTCCTCGTTCGATGGGTACGGTGAGCATGCCGATGGGAGTCCCTACGACGAAACCGGCATAGGGAGATGCTGGCCGCTGCTTGCCGGCGAGCGCGGTCACTATGCAATTGCTGCTGGAGATGAAGCGTTCGCCCGGGAGATGCCGGCCACGATGGCCCGTCAGACTAGCGAGTGCGGAATGCTGCCAGAGCAGGTGTGGAATGCTCCGGATATCGTTGAACATGAGCTGCAGAACGGTCGTCCAAACGGATCCAGCATGCCGTTGGCCTGGGCTCATTCTGAATATATCCGGCTGCTTCGGTCGCTGCACGAGAAGGCTGTATGGGATATGCCCCCACAGACGGCGGCGCGCTATCCATCCGATCACGCGACCTCCTTGCTTCAGATTTGGACCGAGGCATGTCAACGCAAGTGGATGAGTGCGAACAGAAGTCTGCGAATCGATTTGAACGACGCTTCGGCGGTCACATGGCGTATCGGCGATGGAGAGAGGCAGACAGTCGAGACACTGCCTGCGCGGATGCAACTTCACTGTGTCTATCTGCCGACCGAATCGGCACCGCCGGGAACTCTTGTTCAGGTCAAGGTTCGGAAGTCCACCGGGGAGATGCTGAATTTCGATCTGAAGGTGAACCAGGAGACGCACTCCTGACAAGCACGCTCGCTGGGATGTGCAGCAGCGGCAAAAGAAGATGAACATGTTGCATCTGCTAAGGGAGGCTGGGGTCGATCATGAGCGAGCCTCATTCCCTTGCCGCTCCCATTCCTTACAGAGTAGCGAATAGGATTTCCTCAGGGTGCAGGTTACAGAGCAACCTCTCTGCCGCTTTGAAGGTAAAAGAGATGCGGAAGGCCAGACCGCTTTCCCCGATGCTTTGCGTGCTTCCAGGTGGGAGGGGCCAAAGGCTGTGGGCTAATAAGGAGGCATCTCTGATATCTCACTCCGGCATCTATGCAGGGGGTTGATCGGAAGTCAGTAAATTTTTCAGGTTTCACATGCAGATCCTCAGCATTCGGACGTTCCACGGGCCCAGCGTTCTACACAACAAACCCCTGATCAAAACCACTCTGGATATAGAGGAGCTGGAGGATTCGGACACCTCTAAACTGCCGAAATCGATGAGCTGCTTGGTGTGCTCCCGGGGCTTTGGGAGCATCGGTGTTCTCCGGGATATCCCGGTGGGTTCGTTGAGCGCCTGCGCCGGGGGACGTGGATGGCTCACGTGGTTGAGCACATCGCGCTGGCGTTGTCGGATTTTGCCGGTATTTCCGTTGGATTCGGAAAGACCCTTTCCACAGACACGCCAGGGGTCTACGAAGTCTATGTCCGGTATGAGAATGAAGCCGGAATGCGGGAGATCATCCGGATAGCGGTAGATCTGGCGGACGCCCTGTTGGCCGGGCGAGAGTTTCCGCTGGACGCGAGGATGGACGTTGTTCGTGAACTTGTGCGGGAGACGGCCTTAGGGCCTAGTACAGCCGCGATCGTGGACGCCGCCAATCGGCGTGGTATACCTGTGCGCCGGCTGAACGATCAGAGCCTGGTGCAACTCGGTTACGGGGTAAAGCAGAAGCGCATCGAAGCCGCTACCACCAGCTCTACGTCGAACATGGCCGTTGAGATTGCAGGCGATAAGCAACTCACCAAGGAGCTACTCGCCGGCGCGTCACTGCCTGTGCCTGAGGGCGATATCGTTCTTGATCTGGAGTCGGCGGAGGCTGCTGCGGCGAGGCTTGGGTTCCCGGTGGTGATCAAGCCGCTGGACGGAAATCACGGGCGCGGAGTGACGGTTGACATTCGGTCAGAGGCGGAAGTATCGAAAGCCTTCGAAGTGGCCCGTGAGCATTCCCGCCGGGTGATCGTGGAGCAGATGTTTCCAGGGAAGGACTACCGTGTGCTGGTGGTTGGCGGGAAGCTTGTGGCAGCCAGCGAGCGCGTGCCCGCCCACGTGGTGGGGGATGGAACGCGGAGTATCCAGGAGTTGATTGAAGTCGAAAACCACAATCCTCTGCGCGGTGAGGGGCATGAAAAGCCGCTCACGAAGCTGTGCGTTGCTCATGCGAAAGAAGAGGTAGCCAAGCAGGGTTATGTGTTGAGCTCCGTTCCGCGGGACGGCGCCGCTGTCCAACTCTGTGGAACTGCGAACCTGTCTACGGGCGGAACTGCGCGGGATGTCACCGACATCGTGCATCGCATGACACGCCGGATTTGCGAACGTGCGGCGATGATCATCGGCCTGGATGTTTGCGGGATCGATCTGGTGACGAACGACATCTCGCAGCCGCTACCTGCGCGCGCGGGGATCATTGAGGTGAACGCCGGCCCCGGGTTGCGGATGCATGTTCACCCGAACGAGGGTACGCCCCGCGATGTCGGTGCGGCGATCGTGGACATGCTGTATCCGGAACCGGAGACGGGCCGGATTCCGATCGCCTCTGTAACCGGGACGAATGGGAAGACGACGGTGTCGCGGATGATCGCGGCTGTGCTCGAACAAACGGGCAAGACGGTCGGGCTGACGACGACGGAAGGCATATGGCTCGGCGGCGAGAAGATTGTGAGCGGCGACACCACTGGGCCGTGGTCGGCGCGGTTGATTCTGTCTGAGCCCCAGGTGGAGGCGGCGGTTCTGGAAACGGCGCGTGGAGGGATTGTGCGGTCGGGGCTCGGCTACGATTGGTCGGATGTGGGGGTGATGACCAACATCCATGCGGACCACATAGGCCAGGATGGCATCCATAGCCTCGAAGATATTCTGCGCATCAAGTCAGTGGTTGCAGAACGAGTTCGCGCAGGTGGCACGCTGGTGCTGAACGCAGACGATACTCTTCTGGCGAGTTTGATGAAGCAGGAGCGGATGAATCGGACACCCAAGCGGGTGGTGTACTTCTCGCTGAGTGAACGAAACCCGGTTATCACGGAGCACCTTGCGGCTGGTGGAACTGCTTACGTGGTGACCAATGGACATCTGCTGGAGTGCGTCTCCAACCGGCGGACTGTGCTCGCGTCCGTTTACGATTTTGCATGTGCGGCTGCCGGAACAGCGAAGTTTCAGGTGGCGAACCTGCTGGCGGCTTTCGGTGCGTGCCGGGCACTGGGGGTTGAATCGAGCGTGATCGCGAGCAGCCTTGCGGATTTTGGCGATGAAGTTCGAAACCGGGGACGAGCCAATCTTTACGACGTGAACGGGGCGTACGTGGTGGCAGATTACGGGCACAATATTGGAGCCTTCCAGGCAATCTGCGAGATGACGGCGGCGTGGGAATTGCCGGAGCGGATTGGCGTGGTGGCGCTTCCGGGCGACAGGTCTGAACAATCGAGAGAGCAGGCGGCGCAGGCAGCCGCGTGTGGCTTTACGAAGATGATTATCCGGGAAGATAACGAGAAGCGCGGTCGCAAGCCGGGCGAAGTTGCGGAGCATTTTTACAAATCGGTGAAAGCGGCGCATCCGGAAGTGAATGCACAGATCATTCTCGATGAAGGACAGGCTTACGAGGCGGCATTGGAGCAAGCCGGGCCTAACAAAGTGATCGTGCTTTTTTACGATGACTACGAGTTGCTTTCGGGCGCTCTGAGGGAGCACGGTGCCCGGCCTGTGCGGTTCCATCCGCAATCGGTGACAGAGGATTACGGCAGCCCGGCGCTGCAGGCAGCTGCGTCGTGATCACCATCATCGAGGGGGCGGAGATCTTTGCGCCGGAGCCTCTCGGCCGTAGCACAATCCTGATTCTCGGCGGCAAGATCGCCAGGATTGGAGCGCTGAATCGAGCAGATTGGGAGAAACTGGGCGTCGAGGTTTGCCACATCGACGCTACAGGCCTCATCGCAATTCCGGGATTGATTGATCCGCATGAGCACCTGATCGGCGGCAGTGGGGAATCGGGGTTTGCGTCGCAGACACCGGAGATTTCGCTGCAGGAATTGGTGCGGGGAGGTATCACGACCGTGGTCGGGTGCCTGGGTGTGGACACCACCACGAAGACAATGCCGGCGTTGCTTGCGAAGGCGAAGGGGCTGCGGGAGCAACACATCCATGCGCTGCTATGGACGGGTGGGTATCCGGTGCCGCCCTCGACACTTACGGGTAGCGTGGTGAGCGACATTTTGTACATCGAGGAGATTATCGGGGCGGGCGAAGTGGCTATTGCTGACCACCGGTCCTCGCATCCTGTTGCGGCTGAGCTTGCCAGGTTGGTTAAAGGTGTCAGGAATGGTGGTCTGCTCGCCGGAAAGGCTGGTGTGACGCACTTTCATGTGGGTGACGATCCTTCGGGTCTGCGGCTGTTGCGTGAGTTGATCGACGACTACGAGGTCGACCCCGAGTGTCTGTATCCAACGCACGTAGAGCGGACTGAGGCGTTGATGCTTGAAGCTATCGAACTTTCCGTTCGGGGCGTCACTATTGATGTGGACACGTATGAAGAAGACCTGCATCGCTGGCTCGGCTTCTATCTCCGGCACGGCGGAGACATCGACCGCTTGACGGTATCGACGGATGCTGCGATCAACAGCCCCGAGACATTGTTTGCGCAGCTGATGAACTGCGTGCGACATGGGATGAAGCTGGAGCAAGTGCTTCCATGCGTTACAACGAACACGGCGCGCGTACTGAAGCTTGACCGCAAAGGAAGGCTGAGGGCAGGAATGGATGCCGACGTTGTTCTCTTCAGAGCGGCGGATGATGCGATCACCGACGTGATTGCTTCGGGACGCCGGCTGCTCGCGAACGGCAGCCTTGCGGTACAGGAAAGGTTTCTTGAAAACAGTAATAGGAGAGTGCAATTCCATGGGCAAAAGTAACTCTGCAACGGCTGAGAACCGCACAGCTGCGATCTCTCCAGCGAGGACGTCGCGAACAGCGGGTGCAGGCACCCTGGTGATCATTGGGGGCCATGAAGACAAGGAGAAGGATCGAAAGATCCTGGTGCGCGTTGCCGAAATCGCGAAAAACGGGAACATTCTTGTATCGACGCTGGCCAGCAGCGTGGCGCACGAGAGTTGGAAGGACTACGAGAAGGTGTTCAGGGAGCTGGGTGCGAAGACCGTTCGGCACCTGGATATTCCAGACCGAATCGCGGCCCTTGACCCGAGTCATCTTGACTTACTCCAGAAGACGGACCTTATCTTTTTCACCGGAGGAGATCAACTGGAG
>CAZZYB010000274.1:0-5945 GCA_964658125.1 uncultured Acetobacteraceae bacterium
GAGGAGCGGGTCACCGTCCCGGAGTTTGCTTCGCCCGAAGGCTGAGGCTGTAGCTTCGGGAGCTATGCGAACACGGGGTGGACGCAGGCCGTGAGATTTATCCGCATGGCAATGCTGTCATCCAGTATAGTTTGGGGGCCGGAAAGCAGTGAAATCAGCCGCCGCACTCACCGCCTGGACTCGGTGCGGATTTAAGCGAACCAATAGCGTCCCACGAAAGATTTGGACGTACGGATTCACCGTGCGGAGGAGCAATCCTATGCATCTGAGCCTGATTCACCGCGCGGCCATCGTCGCGCTCGGCGGTATTGTCGCCTTGAGTTCTGCAACACGGGCGCATGCGCAGCAGGTTCAGACAGTTTTCGTGATTGCGATGGAAAATCACAATTTGACGCAGCCCAACCCGCTTTCAAGTCCACAGCAAGTTCTGGGGAACGTGGCTGCGCCGTTCCTCAACAGCCTGATGACACCGGGTAATGCCAATGCTGTGCAAAGCTCGTTCGCGAAAAACTACCAGAATTCAGCGGTGGGTGTTCATCCGTCCGCGCCGAACTACATATGGTCGCAAGGAGGTTCGAACTTCGGGGTTTTCAACGACAACGATCCGTTTGGTACGGGCGGCTCTGCGCAGACCACGCCTGACAATCTGAGCAACTACCTCCAGACGGCGGGTATTGCGTGGAAAGCCTATGCCGAAGACATTGATATTAATCAGGCTAACAATACCGTGTTGCCGAGTAACCAGTGGACCGTGCCCCTCACGAGCGTGTCGGGAACCTTTAGCAGCGGCACAAACGCATACAACGGAAGCAATCAATACAACTACGACGTGAACCACGTGCCACAGGTTTATTTCACCACGACCAATGGCGGGAATAACTCGACACCTAGTAACACCTTTGCACATCATTACGCGCCACTGCAGCAGCTTCAAACGGACCTGACGAACAACACCGTGGCGCGGTACAACTGGATTACGCCAGATTTGTACAACATCGCTCACGACGGTCTCCCCAACGGATTCACCTACAAGGGGACGCACTATACCGGAGACCAGGCTGCGCTGGCGCAGGGCGATAACTTCCTGTCGATCATTGTTCCTCAGATCGAAGCTTCGCAGGAATACCAGAATAATGGCGTGATCATTATCTGGTTTGACGAAACAGAAGGCGGCGACTCACCCGCCTGGACCATTCCTGAAATTATTATCTCGCCGCTCGCCAAGGGCAACGCGTATAGCAACAGCGTGCTGTACACGCATTCGTCCGACATTCTGACGACGGAGGAGATCTTCGGCGTGGGGCCGTGCATTGCAGCCGCTTGCAGCGCGAACGATTTGTCGGACCTGTTCAAGCCCGGAGTCATCGGCTCGGGTGTTACTTTGAGTTCTATCAGCCCGTCCACTGGAACTCAGGGATCCTCCGTTCCGGTGACTCTTACGGGAAGTGGGTTTGTGGCTCCTCTTACCGTTAATAGCGGAACTGGTCTCGCCGCTTCGAATGTCTCAGTCGTCAGCAGCACAAGTGCAACGGCGACGCTCGACGTTGCTGCCAATGCCACCGTTGGACAACATAACGTCTCGGTCACAACGGCGGCGGGTACGAGCGGCAATGTTTCCTTCGGGGTGACATCGTCGGTGAGTCCACCGACTTTGAGTTCCATCAGCCCGTCAGCGGGGTCTCAGGGTTCATCCTTCTCAGTGACTCTTACGGGAAGTGGTTTCGTGGCTCCGCTGAGCGTCAATGGCGGAAGCGGGATTACGATTTCGAACGTGTCGGTTGTCAGCAGCACGAGTGCGACGGCGACGTTTGCGATTGCCGCAGCTGCCGCTACGGGGGCGCGGAATATCTCCGTTACTACGACCGCGGGGACCAGTGGTGCCGCGACGTTCACAGTGAATGCGCCTGGGGGGCTGCCGACGCTGACGTCTATCGCGCCTGCGAGTGGGGCGCTTGGCACGTCGGTTAATGTGACGCTGACTGGCACGAATTTTACTTCGGCGTCGCAGGTCAGACTGCAAGGGACTGGGCTCACGCAGACCAACATTGTTGTGGTGAGTCCGACGCAAATTACTGCT
The DNA here is from genome assembly GCA_964658125.1 of uncultured Acetobacteraceae bacterium. Classification (GTDB taxonomy): domain Bacteria; phylum Acidobacteriota; class Terriglobia; order Terriglobales; family Acidobacteriaceae; genus Granulicella. Next base: position 2,078 of record CAZZYB010000274.1, read on the forward strand.
ACCTACAGCATCTCTTCCAGCGTGGCGCTCGGAGCGCACAATACCTGGGTTGTAACCAGCGCCGGCAGTAGCAGCATGCTGACGTTCACAGTTACTGCCGCAGGAAACGGGCCGACCTTAGCCTCCGTTGCACCTAACACCGGGGTACAGGGCACAACTGTGAATGTGACTTTGACGGGCACAAACTTTATCGCCGGAGCGACCGTCGGAGCTGCGGGTAGTGGGATTACGGTGAGCAATGTGGTCGTCGCGAGCGCCACGCAGATCACCGCCACACTGACTCTTGCGGCAAACGCTACGGTTGGACAACATAACCTTTCGGTGACGACGACGGCGGGTGGGAGTGGCACTGTACCCTTCGGTGTCACGGCGACGGGGGTCGTTCCTACTCTGACTTCGGTTGCACCGAATAGCGGTGTGCAGGGCACGGCGGTGAATGTGACTTTGACGGGAACAGGTTTCGTGGCTCCACTAACCGTCCATAGCGGGAGCGGTATTACGGTGTCGAACGTGTCGGTTGTGAGCAGCACGAGTGCGACGGCGACGTTCAACATTGCCGCAAGCGCCGCCACCGGGGCGAGCAATGTTTCGGTAACGACGGCGGGAGGCACTAGTGGCAGTCTTTCTTTCAGTGTCACAGCGGCTGTGACGGTGCCCACTTTGAGCTCCATCAGCCCGTCGGCTGGAACTCAGGGTTCGGCCTTTTCGGTGACTCTTACGGGGAGTGGCTTCGTGGCTCCGCTTACCGTTAATGGCGGAAGCGGTCTTACGGTGTCGAACGTGTCTGTCGTCAGCAGCACGAGCGCGACGGCGACGTTCACGATTGCAGCAAGTGCCGCACCAGGAGCGCGCAATGTCTCGGTGACGACTACTGGAGGGACCAGCAACACGGCGGTCTTCACCGTGAACTTGACCAGCACTCTGCCTACGCTGACGTCGGTGAGTCCTTCGAGCGGCGCCAGAGGAACGTCGGTCAATGTGACGCTTACGGGGACGAATTTCACTTCCGGATCGCGGGTCGGACTACAAGGGGCCGGGCTCAAGCAGATCAACATCGTGGTCGTGAGTTCGACGCAAATTACCGCTACCTTTACTATCTCGCCCACCGTGGCGACTGGACCGCATAACACAACGATCGTCACCAGCGCTGGAACCAGCAACATACTGCCGTTCACGGTGAATTGAGCGATCATTCCAGGATTGTCGGAGTTGTCGAGACCCTTGGTGGAAGAAGCGTTCTTAGGCTCTTCCACCGTTGTGCGCGAGATCTCAAGCGGACTGCTGCTGTCCGTTCACGATCACATTCTCGAACTTGAGGTCCTTGACGCCCGTAGTTGCGAGCTTGTCCTGCTGTAGGATCACGTCGAAATCCTTGAAGAGAATATCGCTGATCTCCGTTTGACCGGGGTTGGGCTTGATGGTGCCGAACGCGGCGTAACGACCCTTGACTCCGATGAACTTGAGGTTGCGTACCAATGACTGCGGCGGAGCTTCGCCCTGCAGATTTACATATTGCGACCACGGCTGCATGGAGATAATCGCGGAGGATGTGGCTTCGGAGGTGATGTTGCGGAACGTGATGTCTTCGTAATGCTGCGGCGTGTCGGGCCTCAACTTCAGAGTCGCGATCCTGACATTGCCTATGATTCTGCAATCCTCCACGACCACATCGCGAACAATTGTCGCCTCGCTGCCCAGCGTCAGCACGCCGCCGCCGCGCTTGTAAACGCAGTTGCGGATGCGGATGTGTTCCACCGGCGGACTGTCCGTGTCCTGCAGGGCGTGGGGTCCCTTGGAACCCTTGGCCGCGATGCAATCGTCTGTAACCGAGAAGTAGCAGCCGTCGATCGTGACGTTGCGCGAGCTGTCGAGATCGATTCCATCGGTGCTTGGCGCCTGCTTGTAGTCATCTGGTACCTGGAAGCGTGCCTTACTCACGACAACGCCGTCGCACCGGTAAATGTGTAGATTCCAGAACTGCGAATCTTTGAAGGTGACGCCTTCGATTTTTACGTTGCGCGAGCTTTCAATCAGCGCCAGGCGGGCGCGGGGTACACCGACGTTTGGAAAGTTTCCGTGGGCCGGTGACGCGTTACGGAGCTTCCAGAACAAGTCCCATATGGGCCGGCCTGCACCATCGAGCGTCCCGTCGCCGCTGAGGTGGAACCCATCGCAGTTCTTCACGTTGATCAGAGCGGGATTGAAGTGCTCCTCGAAGTGACCTTCGATCCGGGTGCGCTGGGGGGGGAAATTGGTCATGTCGGTGGAGCATTGGAGCACCGCTCCCGCTTGCAGGCGCAGATTTACTTTCGGCTTGAAGAACAATGCGCCGCTTACGAACGTGCCCTGCGGGATGACGACCGTTCCTCCGCGACGCGATGCGAGATGATCGATGGCGGCCTGAATCGCCTTGGTGTTTATGGTGGAGCCGTCGGCTTTCGCGCCGAAATCTGTGATCAGTGCCTCGGCGGGAGTTTGTGCATCAACCATCAATGCAGACCCCAGGAAGGGAGTTCCGAGCATCAACGACATGAACCGGCGGCGTGGGAATGGATGGATAGGCACGACTCTCCTTGTGCGACAGATAAAGATGCTACATCAAGCTACAGCCAGATGGCGTTGAGCCCAGGCCGAGCCGCTGCGATCCTGTGTCTGGACGATCGCGGGCACCCGGTTCATGTCGTCGCGTTGAATATCTGGCGGCGGGATTGCCGCGTATCTCGCCGCGCGAGCATTTATTGCGATGGTTTGTAAAGCGCATCACGAACTGCGAAGACCGTTACGAGCGATTCGTTGTTTCTGCTGTCGCTTTGGGTTCCATCCACAGCTTGCCGGCGATGATCAGCGCTGCGAGCATCGCCGTGCAGATAGCGAAGACGCGACGGACGCTGGTGTGGTTGGCGAGGATGCCGGAGAGGATGAGGCCGGCGATTTGTGCGCTGAAGATAAGCGACATCACTGTCGAGCCGACGCGGCCGAGCATGGCTTGCGGGGTTTCCTGCTGGATCATGGTCTGTGACGGGATGATGATGCCCGCGCAGGAGAAGCCTATGCAGAAGCAGCCGAGAATGGTGAGTACAACGTCGAGGGCGATGATGTGATGCGCGACGGTGAAGCTTAAGTGCGGGGCGGTGGCCATCATCAACGTGCCGAGCGCGATGCCGCTCAGCCCGAAGTAAACGAGCGTTGCGTGCTTTACGTTTTTGGCGACGGCGTTGAGGAGGGAGATACCCACGAAGAGGCCAACGCCGATGGCCGCGCTGGCGACGCCGAAGATGTTGGTGGAGGCACGCAGTGTATCGCGCACGAAGATGGCGATGAGCGGACCAAAGCAGCCCATCACGAACATCCCGGCGGCGAGCGCGACGATGACGAAGAGCAGCGCTGCGTGGTGGAAGATGAAGCTGGCGCCTTCCTTCATGTCGGCGAGAATGCGCGCGAGGCCAGTCTTCTCGGTCTTTGTGGATGTGACGACGGCGCTCTTGCCTTCAACCTGCTGAACGACGGCGCTCTTCTGCGGCAGGATGATGGTGAGCGAGGCGATGAGCGTGCCTGAGGCTATGAAGCTGACGGAGTCCAGTATGTAGCAGGTCTGCTCGTGGAAGTGCGTCACGATGAAGGTGGCGGTGGGGCCGCCGATGATCCGCATGATGAACATCACCTGCTGGATCAGCGAGTTTGCGGAGCGGAGGCCATGCATGGGGACGGCGGAACGGATCGCGATGCCTTGGGCGGGGGAGAAGAAGCTGGAGAAGATGCTGATCGCAGCCAGGACCGCGTAGAAGCCGTAGACGTTATGCACGAAGATCAGCAGAAGGACGAGGCCGGCTCGGATGTAATCGCTCGAGACCATGGTGATTTTTACCGG
>CAZZYB010000275.1:0-5935 GCA_964658125.1 uncultured Acetobacteraceae bacterium
ACCCGCAACCGCTTTCTTCTCCGAGCTCTTCGCCGCCGCACGCCGCGGAGCAGGCTCATCCGCCTCCTCCTCCTTCTTGCCCGACACGCTCTTCCGCAGCGCATCCATCAGGTTGATCACCTGCGCCCGCTTCGGCTTCTCTTCCTCGTCCTGCGGAATCGGCGCATGTTTCACCTTCGCTTCAACCAATTCTTTGAGCGCCACTTCATACCCATCCACAAACTTCGATGGATCGAACTTCCCACTCTTGCGCTTGATCAACTCCTTCGCCAGCGAAAGCGAATCCTCATCTACCTTCACCTTCTTCACATCGCGAAAATACTCCTCAGCATCGCGAAGCTCCGCCGCATACCGCATCGTGTAGGCCATCATTCCCGGATGCGTTTCATCTCCCGCTGCCTTGATCGCCACCACATGCTCGCGTCCGCCAAACGCAATCTTCGAAATCGCCACCTTCTTCGTGTCGATCAACGCCTGACGCACCGTCGCGAACGCCTCCGCCTGCACGTCGTTCTCGGGCACGACAAAATAGGGCTTCTCATAAAATTCCGGATTCAGCTCTTCCTCATCGACAAACTGCGTCACCTCCATCGTGTGTTTCGACGGCACACGCAGATGCGCCAGCTCCTCCGGCTCGATCGTCACATACTCACCCTTGCGATACTCATAGCCTTTGACAATATCGCTCTTGCCGACCGGGTCGGCCGCCTCATCCGGCGCACTCTCCATCGCCGACGCCAGCACCTTCTGGTGCCGCACCCGCTCACCCGTGTTGCGCGATATCTGATGAAAATGGATCTCGCTCTTGGCCTCAGTCGCGACAAAAAGCTTCACACCAAAAGACACCAAAGAAATCTGAATTTGACCATTCCAGTACGGTCGTGCCACGGCATCACCTCACGCAGGAACCTGCGTAGATGGGATGAATGAAGAAGCAAAGGGGATGTATCAGAAACTTCTAGCGTTTCACCTTCAGCACCAGAACACAAAAATCGGTGGTGTCATGATCCTAGCGCTCCCAACCCTCTTCATCTCCAGCATTCCCGACTGCTTGTCCCCGGTCACCAGGTAGTTCGCGCTCGACGCTGCAGCCAGATCGAGCAAGAACGAATCGGTAGAGTCAACCGCCGTATGACGTCGAGGCACATTAAAAAACATCTTAGCCGCACGCATACAATTGATCGTCATTCCCACGTGCTGCGGCTTCAAAATGTCCACGAACTTTGGTGCGCGGCTAGCCAGGCGTAACTCGCGGATCTGCTCTTCGCTGGTCGCCAGCTCGAAGACATCGTCCAACCATGCGCGATAGATGATTCCGGGATAGCCCTTCGGACTAATCAGAGCGCTGAAGAGAATGTCCGTGTCGAGCACTGCGATCATTTCTGCGCTCGGGCCCAATCTACAGATTCCCGAATCATGTCCTGAAGATCTTCTTCGTCGATGTGTGCGGTGGCTGCATGCAAGCGTGCCGTCGATTTGCGTAACAGCAGTGTAGCGACAGCCGAATCCACAAAGCGGCTTACCGCTTCCGAATCCGCCTTGCCCGTCTGTGACAGGAACTCGCGAACTTCGCTATAAAGCTCAGCAGAGATCTGAATCGTGTAACTTGCGGCGGGAGCGACAGCAGCCATGATTCACCTCTGCATACAATTTATCCCAATTACGCCTTAAATACCTCGTGCGCTAGCACCCGCGCATAAGCCGGCTCGGTCAGAAAATTCTGGAACTTCGGAGCCTTGATCAACTCCCGCATCAGAAACGCCGCATGCTCATAAGCCTCATACCGCTCCGCCGTATGCACCCCCCGGGACCGCGCCAGCTCCTCGTCGATATACGCATCACAAAGCTCAGCCGTCACCGCCCGCCCATCCTCCAACCGCGCATGATGATGCACCCACTGCCAGAGCTGCGCCCGGCTGATCTCCGCCGTAGCCGCATCCTCCATCAGGTTGAACAGCGGCACACACCCAATCCCGCGCAGCCAGGCCTCCACATACCCCAGACCCACCGCCACATTCTGCTTCAGACCCGCCTCGGTAATCGTCCCCGCGGGCACCTCCAGCAGATCAGCCGCCGTCACGCTAAACTCCGGCAACTGGTTATCAATCTGATTAGCCTGCGGCATCACGCGATCAAAAACCTCCAGCGCCACCCGCACCAGCCCCGGATGCGCCACCCACGTCCCGTCATGCCCATCGGTCGCCTCCCGCTCCTTATCCGCCCGCACCTGCGCCAGAGCCTTTTCATTCGCCACCGGATCAGACTTGATCGGAATAAACGCACTCATCCCGCCCATCGCACTCACCCCGCGCCTGTGGCAAGTCTTGATCGCCAGCTTCGAATAGCTCCGCATGAAATGCGTCGTCATCGTCACCTGCCCGCGATCCGGCAGCAGCATCGTCTCATCGCCCGCAAGCTTCTTGATAAAACTGAAAATATAATCCCACCGCCCACAATTCAGCCCCGCCGAGTGCTCCCGCAACTCATACAAAATCTCATCCATCTCAAAGGCCGCCAATATCGTCTCGATCAACACCGTCCCCTTGATCGTCCCCGGCGTCAACCCCAGCGTCCCCTCCGCCCGCACAAAAATGTCATTCCACAGCCGAGCCTCCAAATGCGATTCCATCTTAGGCAAATAAAAATATGGCCCACTCCCACGCGCCACCAACTCCTTCGCATTATGGAAAAGGTAAAGCGCAAAGTCGAAGAGGCTCCCCGACATCGCCTCCCCATCCACCCACACGTGCCGCTCCTCCAGGTGCCATCCCCGAGCCCGCACAAACAGCACGGCCGGATTCTCCTTCAACGCATACTGCTTCCCGCTCGCCGCATCGCTGAACGTAATCGTCCGCCGCACCGCATCCCGCAAATTCAACTGCCCCTCCAGCAGGTTCTCCCACGTAGGCGTAGTCGAGTCCTCAAAGTCCGCCATAAAAACCTTCGCGCCACTATTCAGCGCGTTGATGATCATCTTCCGATCCACCGGCCCCGTAATCTCTACCCGCCGATCGAGCAGGTCCGCAGGCAGCGGCGCAACCGTCCAATCGCCCTCCCGAATTCCCGCCGTCTCCGCCAGAAAATCCGGCCGCTCACCCGCATCCAGCCTTACCTGCCGAGCCTCCCGCGCCGCCAATAACTCCTTCCGCCGCCCATTGAACTCGCGCTGCAAACCCACCGCGAAACCCACCGCCTCCGGCGTCAAAACGTCGTCGTACCGCTCCGCCACAGTCGCGTGAATCTCAACCCCTTCACCAAAATTCAACATATCCAAACTCCTAACCTTCCAGTCAAGCAAACCGCATCGTCACGCGCCCCGCGTGCTCAAACTCAACATCAACAACCGACCCGATAGCGGCCGGCGTATTCCCAGTCCACGACCCCGTCGTAATCCACTGCCCACGCCGCAACCCACCCGTCCGCGCCGCTCCCTCATTCGCCAACCACACCAGCAGCCGAAAGAAATCGCCCGAAGTATTCGACCCCGTCCGCTCTTCCCGCACGCTGCCGTCGATCACCACCGTCACCTTTTCCGCCGTGAAATCCGCAGTCTTCCAATCAGCAAACGCCGCCCCATAAAAGAACCCGCCATTCCGCTGCAAATCCGCCAGCACGCTATTCAGTGTCGCCTTCGCCGGATCGGCAAACGCTGTCTCCAGTACCTCGATCGCAGGATGGCACGACCCCATCGCCGCCAGCACTTCCTCCCGCGTATAGCCTTCATCCCGAGGCGGCAAGTCCTCACCCACCAAAAACGCGATTTCCGCCTCCACGATGCGATACCAACCCGTCATCATCCCGCCGCTCGCAGCAATCCAGGCCGCCGGCATCGGCGCAAACGACGGCGTGGCCTCAGCCGTCGCGGCGCCAATCTTCCATCCACCAATCTCGCCATAAGCCAGCGCAATCGCATCCTGAATAGCGTCCACTTCTTCAGCCGTCGTCGGCCGCAACTCCTCGGGCAAATCCGCCAGCCGCTCACCCGTCCGCCGCGCATCCAGGATCAAATCCGCCGCTGCCAACAAATCCTTCTCACGATCTCCGGTCATCGCATCTCCTGCAAACAAGCATTCTAGTTCCTCTGATGCGCGCTTGACTCCAACATCACATCCAGGCTCCGCCGCCCCGTCAGCAACTGCTCCCGGCTCAGCCCCCGAATCGACGCATCCAGCAGCTCCACCATATGAAACGTCGGCATCTCCTCATGCCCCAGCCGCCGCAGCCCGCTCATCAACTGCAGCAGGCAACCCGGGTTCGCACTCACCACCGCCTCCGCCTTCGTCGACAGCAAATTCTGCACCTTGCGATCCCCCAACTCATCCGCGGTCTCCGGATTCAGCAGGTTATAAACCCCCGCCGACCCGCAACACAGACTAGCCTCCGGAACCTCCTCCACCACCAGCCCCGGCACCTCCCCAAGCAGCGCCCGCGGCTGCTCATGCACCCCCTGCGCATGACGCAAATGACAAGCATCGTGATAAGCCACCCTCAAGCCCAGCGGAGCCCGCGCCGAAACCGTCCCCGCCTCATACAGCAACTCGCTCACATCCTTACATCGCGCCGCAAACGCCTTCGCCCGCCCCGCCCACTCCGCATCATCCCGCAACAAATGTGCATACTCCTTCATCGTGCTCCCACACCCCGCCGCATTGATCACAACCGTTTCAACCCCCGCAGCCTCAAACGTTGCAATCATCGACTTCGCAAACCCCGCCGCCCGATCATCCAGCCCCGAGTGCACCATCAGCGCCCCACAGCACCCCTGCTGCTTCGGAATCACCACCTCAAACCCCTCCGCCGCAAGCACCCGCGCAGTAGCCGCATTCACATGCGCAAAAAACGCATCCTGCACACACCCCGTCAACATCCCCACCCGCCCGCGCACAGCAACACCCGTACCAGGCCGCACCACCTCCGGCTGCGAATGAAAAGGATTCAACGGCACCGGAGGCAACAAGCTCTCCATAGCCTGAAACCGCCGCGGAACCAGCTTCAACAACCCACTGGCCCGCACCAGCTTCTGCACCCCCGACCGTTGATACACAGCCATCGGCACACCCATCCACCTCAACCGCCGCGGATAAGGAAACGTAGCAAACAGCATCTTCCGAAACAGCGAATCACCCACCGGCCGAGCAATATTCCGCTCCACCTGTCCACGCGTATCCTCGATCAGCTTGTTGTACTCCACGCCACTCGGACAAGCCGTCATGCAAGCCATGCAGCCCAAACAATTATCAATATGCTTCCGAAAATTCTGATCCAGCGGAGCCTCGCCCTGCAGGCTCTTCCGCATCATCCAGATCCGCCCGCGCGGCGAATCCATCTCATCGCCCCACAGCACATACGTAGGACAAGCCGGCAGACAAAACCCGCAATGCACGCACTTGTCCATCACCGCCGCCTCAGGCGCACGGATCGCATCAAACGCACTCGGCCCCAACTGCATCAGTTGCTGCGGCGCCAGACCGTCTTCCTCACGACTAGCAACAGCCACTAAATTCCCCCCACAAACTTACCCGGATTCAACAGCCGCCCCGGATCAAACTCCTGTTTCACCGCACGCATCACGGCAATCGCCGGCTGCGATCCACCCCACCGCTCCAGACCCGCATCGCCCCGCAGCACCACCACCATCCCTCCATCCGCGCGCAGCCGAGCCCGCAAGTCCTCAACAATCGCCGCCGCATCTTCAGCACAAGCAGTCAGCCCAACCGTCACTATCCCGACAGCATCCGCGACACACTCAGCCTTCGATCCCCCCACACCCTCAAACGCCGCAAACCCCGCCAGCACAGCAGCAATCTTCGTAGGCAGGACGGTCACCTTCAGCACCGTCTCGCACCCAACCTCAAACAACCGCTCGCGAGCCCTCCAAACATCCTCGCCACCCTCCACCACCACACCACCCTAGGCTCGACGGTGCCGGCGAACG
>CAZZYB010000276.1:0-5932 GCA_964658125.1 uncultured Acetobacteraceae bacterium
TTCTAAAGTCTCTCCGCCGCCCTCAGCTTCGCGCTTCGCGACCGCGGGTTCCTCAGCGACTCCTGCTCACTTGCCACAACCGGCTTCTTCGTGAGCACTTCCAAAATTCCTGCCTTCGCCTGTTCGCGGAAAGCATCTTTTACCAACCGGTCTTCAAGAGAGTGGAAGCTGATCAGCACCACACGTCCTCCCGGCTTCAACAGAGACCCCGCGCTTTTCAGCAGCGATTGAATCTCTCCCAGCTCATCATTAACCCGCATACGGATCGCCTGAAAGGTCCGCGTCGCGGGATGAATCTTGTCGCCCTTCATTGAAGGGGCCGCGGCCGATATCACTCGAGCAAGTTCCGCTGTCGTTGCTATCGGCCGGGCCCTCACAATGGCTCTGGCGATTCTCCGCGACCTCCTTTCCTCTCCGTATTCGTAAATCAGGTCTGCGAGTACTTCCTCGTTTTCCTGGTTCACCACTTGTTCGGCCGTCTCTCCGCTGCGCGTGTCCATACGCATGTCCAGCGGCCCGTCGGCCCGAAAACTAAATCCTCTGTGCGCCTCATCCAACTGCAGGCTGCTTACTCCAAAATCTCCGAGCAGACCATCCAGGCTGCCGGCATCGATCTCGTTGGCGGCTTCCGAAAACGCTTTCGGCACATACCGCACTTGCGGCATCTCCGTTCCAAGCTCGCCCGCAAGCTCCGCGAGCCTCTCCTGCGCTTTCGCCATCGCTTCCGGGTCGCGGTCGAAGCAGATCAGTTTGCCCGCTCCGCCCAGCTTCCTCGCGATTGCAGCCGAATGTCCTCCAAGCCCAAGCGTCGCGTCAACCACAACGCCGCCCGGCCGCACATTCAGGTACTCCAAACTAGCTTCCAAAAGAACCGGTATGTGGAGCGGTTTTTCCATAACTTCCGCCTCACAAACATCCCCTGGGGGACTCCATCTGCCCTACAAACCTGCAACACCCAGCGATTCAACATCCGCATCCGTCACCGGGTTCTCCGCCAGCTTCGCTTCGTGCTGTTCCTTGTTCACAATCACCAGGAAGGTCGTTCGACCCAGCACTGCCACATCGCCTGAAATCTTCGCCTTCTCCCGCAGCATCTGCGGAATCAGCAGCCGTCCCTGGTCGTCCATCTCGACCACCTGCCCGTAGTAGCTCGTCGCATCCATAAACCGTGTCTTGGCTGCGCTCGACGGCTTGGTGGCCAGGTCGGCTTCAATCTGTTCCCACTCGCGCATGGGGTAAATCTCTGCGCGCTCACCGGTACGGCTGGTGATGTAAAACTTCCGTCCATACACTTCGTCGATCCGGCGCTTCAGATCGGCCGGCATCTTCAGCCGGCCTTTCTCATCGATGCGCGTCGGGTTATTTCCCCGGAAAGACATTTCCAACCTCATCAGCTCTGGCCAAAGACTCAGAATCTTTCCTGAGAGCGACTCTGGGCTGATTCTTGACTCATTTTAGCTTTGTTAGACCACTTTTGGCCCTTTTGGACTACTCTGCTCCACCAGATTCACCTGTTGAGTGCGACATGTAAAGCCCTAAATTGGAATTGGGGTATTACTTTTCCACGCGAAATGTGGAAAAAACTACCTGTGGCGGGTATCGATCACGGCAACACTAGATGTAGTGTTTACGCCGGAGAGTCCCATGCCATCGGTCTATTGCTTCGACAGGAGCCATCTGATAGGCGAATAGAAAGCGAAAGTAGCCTACTTCCCGCCGCGGCTCGCACAAGCAGATTCTCGGACCTGCTTGCGATGCCACCGGATAAACCATAGCAGGTAAGCCAGCACCGCTATGTTTACCAGTACGACTCCCACATGCACCGCATCCGGATGCTTCACCAGTTCCGTCACGTCCCACGGCAGGGCGCAGATGGTGAGGGTCAGGGTCAGGTACTCGGCCCAGGTCTTCTCCATCATCAAGCCGATACCTTCGACCAGCGAGAGCGCCGCGTACCCGAAAGTAAGCACGCTTACCTGGCGCAGCTTATGCCCACTCAGCAGGTCAGCCTTGTCCTGCATCATCTCGACAAAATGCCATTCGGGGTTGAGGTGCAGGAACGTTGTCAGCCGCAACAGCACTTCGCCGACATTGCTGTGGATCAGGTGCAGAGCGCCGATCCCAACAGCGATGAAGAACAACGCCTTGGCCAGCTTGAACACCCCGATAGCAAGCAACCCACGCGCCCGATGTTCTTGAGGCGTTGCTGGGCAGACCGACGCCACTGCGTCTGGTTCTGGCTGCACGGCATGCTCTTCGAGTGGCTCAGTCGTCATGTAAGGCTCCACTCAGTTGACTTGCCACTGCTCCCTTTGTCAACGCCGGCGCCGTTCCCGCCAAGCTGTCGTCCAACATTTTTCGGTAGCTCGGGCAACCAAGCCCCTTCCGCTAATCGTACACAGCCTTACTTCGTCGAAATCCAGTTCCGACGGCTCCCCGTAACTCCACTGTTGGACCGGAAGGCAACTTCAATTCAGACCGGCGCAACGTTTTACACGGAGAGACCAATTATGAAGAAGTCCTTATTTGCACTTATGGCTGTCACAGCGCTCGCTTGCACGTCGCTGTCGGCCTCGGCCCAGATGAATCCAACCGTCGGCGGCGCGCCCATGTACGCCAACAAAACCATCGTCGACAATGCGGTCAATTCGCCCATCCACAAGACCCTTGTAGCGGCGGTCAAAGCCGCTGGCCTGGTCGACACGCTCAGCAGCGCGGGTCCGTTCACCGTGTTCGCACCCACCGATGACGCGTTCGCCAAACTCCCCGCGGGCACCGTCGACACGCTGGTCATGCCGGAGAACAAGGCGACCCTCACGAAGATCCTCACCTACCATGTTGTCGCCGGAAAGATCACCTCCAAAGACCTCATGAAGCTGATCAAGAAGGGTCACGGCTCGTACGTCGCAACAACGGTTGCAGGCGGCAAGCTGACCTTCACTGAAGACATGGGCCACATCAAGATCACTGACGAAAAGGGCGGATCTGCGATGGTCACCACTGCCGACGTGATGCAATCCAATGGCGTGATCCACGTCATCGACACCGTTCTGATGCCCAGCTAACCCTTCCGCAATTCAACTGACAAGCGGCGCCGTAATGGGCGCCGCTTTCATTGCGCAAACCACCTACAATCTCAACATGCTCGACCGCCGCCGCTTCCTTTCCCTCTCCGCAGCCGCGGCCGCCGCCTCGGCACTCCCGGCGCAAATGCCCACGGCGGTCAAACCCGGCCATCTGCGCTTCGTCTTCTTCACTGATACCCACACCCAGCCCGAGCTCTCCGCGGCTGACGGCACCGCCCAGGCGATGCGCAAGATCAAGTCGCTGAAGCCCGACTTCTGCATCCAGGGCGGCGACCACTGCTTCGACGTCAACGCCGTCCCGCGCGACCGCGCGCTGATGCTGCTCGACCTCTATGCCAGGACCGAGCACGCGCTCGACGGCATCCCCATCCACCACACGCTCGGCAATCACGACGTCTTCGGGACCGCACCCGCCGCGAACATACCCGTGTCGGATCCTCTCTACGCCAAGAAGTCCTTCGAACAGCGCTACAACACGAAGACGTACTACTCCTTTGACCGGGCAGGCTACCACTTCATCATCCTGGACTCTATCGGGATCACTCCGGACGGGGAGTTTGAAGGCCGCATCGACCACGACCAGATGGTCTGGCTGGCTGCCGATCTCATAGCCCTTCCGGCCGGCACTCCCGTCATCGTCGTAAGCCACATACCGCTGGTCAGCGCCATTGGCCAGTACAAACCCGATTTCCGCACCGCCGGCAAGAAGCACAACTACTTCCTCGTGGACAACTCCTACGACGTCCTGCCCCTCTTCGAAAGCCACAGCATCATTGCCGTCCTCCAGGGCCACACTCACGTCAACGAGACAGTCTACTGGCGCAACACGCCCTTCATTACCAGCGGAGCCGTATGCGGCAACTGGTGGCACGGCCCGCGCTGGGGCACACCGGAAGGCTTCACCATCCTCGAGCTCGACGGCGGGCGCGTCCACTGGCGGTACGACACCTACGGCTGGAAGTCGACAGCCCCGGAAACCGACTCGCTTACACCGATCGCGCACCCCATCCACACCTCCGGCCCGACACCCCGCTTCGACCCTTTCTAACCCACCGCATCCAACCACGAGCACCACAAGGAGAAACACATGCTTCAACTAGCAGACGCCCGCCGCATCATCGCAGCCGCCACCGCTCAAGCCGAAAAGATCGGCCAGCCCATGAACATCGCCGTCGTCGACGAGGGCGGCAACCTGCTCGCCTTCGAGCGCATGGCCAACGCCTGGCTCGGTTCCATCGACATCTCCATCAAAAAGGCCTGGACGTCACGGGCCTTCGACATTGAAACCAAAGCGCTCGGGGAGCTCTCGCAATCGGGCGACCAGTTCTTCGGCATCCACGCGTCGAACGGCGGCAAGGTCATGATCTTCGCCGGCGGCGTCCCGCTCAAGCAGGGCGGTACAGTCGTAGGCGCCATTGGCGTTTCCGGCGGCCTGGGGAAACAGGACCAGGCGGTTGCGGAAGCCGGCGCCGAAGCTCTTTAGTCCGGGCACAAAAAAAGCCCTCGCCGCCAAGGCGAGGGCTTCTTTTACAACGTCGCAAAAATTACTTCGAAAAAATCGTGTTGCTCGAGTTGGTTTGTTCGTTCCTCAACTGCCGCTTCTCGCCACGCTGCGCGCTCTCCATCGCAGACTTGTCGAGAGAAGATTCTCCGGGCGTTTCACCTTCGTCATTGGACTTGCGGTCTGCACTCTTGCTGTCCACGGGGCGGTCGACGTTAGCGTCTACAAAGTTCATAAAGCACCTCACAATATTGGAAGCCTGAGAAACATTCCGGGTTGTCCGCTTCTTGTATCCTGAACGTTCATGCACGACCCCGCCGCAGTTCACTCCGCCGCCGTAGTCATCGACACCCACGCCGACACCCCGCAGCGCTTCGTCGACGAAGGCTGGGACTTCACCTCGCCGCTGGGCAACGGCATGCTGAACCTCGAAACCGCCCGCGCCGGCAACCTCGCCGCCGAGTTCTTCGCAGCCTGGGTCGACCCCGCAGAATGGCCTGGCCGCTTCGCCCACCGCACCCTGCAACTCATCGACGGCATCTACGAGCAGATCCGCAAACACCCGGAATCGTTGCGCCTCTGCCTCTCTGCCGACGACATACTCAAAGCCCACGCCGACAACATCTTCGCTGCTCTGATCGGCATCGAAGGCGGCCACTCCATCGAAGCCGACCTCGGTCTCCTGCGCCTCTACCACCGGCTCGGCGTGCGCTACATGACCCTCACCTGGACCAACACCAACGAGTGGGCCGACAGCTCCGGCGACCTCGACGACCCCACCGTCCAGCATCACGACGGCCTGACGCTCTTCGGCCGCACGGTCGTCCGCGAGATGAACCGCCTCGGGATGATGGTCGACGTCTCACACGTGTCCGACAAGACTTTTTGGGACGTCCTCCAGACCACGCACGCGCCCATCATCGCCTCCCACTCCAGCGCGCGCGCGCTCACCGACTCGCACCGCAACCTCACCGACGACATGCTCCGCGCCGTCGCCACCAACAACGGCGTCGTCATGGTCAACTTCTACTCGTCGTTCATCGACGATCGCTGGCAACTGGCGTGGAAGGCCACCGAACCCCAGCGGCACGCGCTCTACGAAGTCGCCTACGCCCCCTTCCGCGAGCGCGGAGAACCCGTCCCCTACTCGGTCTCCCTGACCATCGACCGCCAGTTCTACGCCGACAACGCCGCCGCGATCGGCCCCCTCGCGTCGTTCGATTCCCTGATCGACCATTTCGACCACATAGCCAGGGTCGCAGGCATAGACCACGTCGGCATCGGCACCGACTTCGACGGCTTCTCCATGCTCCCCGAGGGCATCCGCTCCGCGGCCGACCTCCCC
>CAZZYB010000277.1:0-5889 GCA_964658125.1 uncultured Acetobacteraceae bacterium
TCGGGCCATGCTCGAACTAGGCTATGTGGACGCGTTCCGGTCACTGCATCCGGGTGTCGGCGGCCAATTCACCTTCTGGGATTATTTTCGGCGAGCGTTCGAACATAACCGTGGAATCCGAATCGACCATTTCCTGCTAACTCCGGGTCTGGTCAAACGACTCAAGAGCTGTGAGATCGACAAAGGCCCTCGTGGATTGGAGAAGCCCTCGGACCACACCCCCATCGTGCTGCAGCTGAAATAAGGCCATTCCGCAGTACGGAGCGAACCACATCATGGAGATCGTGCGGGTTGACTCGGACCACGGGCGAAGTGGGCTCAACATAGCCAGCCGGGCGGGTCTCAACGGGCTCATAGCCGATCTCGCGGCGAAGCGGATCGATTTCACTTCCCTGCTGGCCTACGGTTTCAGCTGCTGGGGGTCGTTCCCGTTAGCACGGCCCGCTTAGAGCATAGGAAGTCCACGGGTACTGAGGTCGGCTCGTTCAACGCCACCTCTGCGAGCACCTTCCCGACCACAGGAGCGAACTTGAAGCCGTGACCGGAGAAACCAGCCGCATACCAGACAGGTTCTTCCGGGATACGATCGAGAACGAAGTGTTCGTCTGGAGTCATAGTGTAGAGACAGGTCTTGGCCTGCACGACACGGCGGCGAGTTTCAGCCGCGTCTCCGAACATTGGTTGCAGATGTTTAACTATAGACTCCACGGCTTCCTCAATATCCTTGTCACCCGCGGGAGCGATAGTTCGCGGATCTCGCACAGTTTGGCCTTCCGTCCAGTGGACAGCAACCTTGAACATGCCATGCATCGCGGGAAACGTGTAAAAGAACTTTTCCGCAAACGTGGTAATCGGCATGGCTTCGGCCTCCTTCATACACTCGGAGCGAGGCTCAAGCCAAACCAGCACCTTACGCTTCACGGTGAGTGGAAGCGCAACCTGACCTAACTGTTCCGAGGCCCAGGCACCGGCGGTGACAATGAGGCGCTTTGCCGCGAACCTCTCGCCAGCGGTTTCGACAAGAACTCGACCACTTTCGCTTCGCCATGAAACTACGGGTGTGTTCAGCAGCAACTTGCCTCCGGCGCGCCGTATCTCCTCCAGCGCGAAGGAAAGCGAAGCATTGACATCTACCCAGCCTGCGCCCGGCTCCAGGATGCCGATCTCATTCGCGGCTGGCACAATGAGTGGATAACGCGCGCGGAGAGTGTCGTGGTCCAGCGTCTCGAGGTGGATACCATGGAGAGCCGCACTTTCCTGCATGCCCATCAGCAATCTGCTGTCGGGGGAACCGATATTGATCTGCCCGCAGCGGGTGAGGAGCTTTTTACCCGACTGGCTCCCGAACTCCTCCCATAGATGTCCCGCGAGACGTGCCAAAGGAACATAATCCGGATGTTCGGCGTAGGCCTGGCGAAATACGCGGGTTTCGCCGGAGTGGCTGCCCAGCGCATGGGGCGGCGTGAACTGATCGATACCAAGCACGCGAAGGCCTCGGCGAGCCAGGTCCAGACACGTGAACGTACCCATGGAACCAACGCCCAAAACAATGATGTCGTACACGGATTCGCTCCCGGTCATGCTGGATGTTGAGGTTCTTGTAAATCGCCTCCGCCCCACCCCGCCCGGCCAAAGCTGAGTAAGGTGGGAGAACCAGGAACTATGGCGACCTAAATATGGCCCGCATCGGAATGAAGCTACCTCAGGGGTAAGGGTCGCTCAGAATTGCCTTCTCTTGCAAGGAAAGGAGGCGTGTCATCGTACCTCCCAGGATTTTCTCCTGCACCTCGGGAGGTAGATCGCAGGCTTGCATCATCGCTCTATAACGGTCGAGGGATCGATCGAATTCCTGCACGTCGCCGCCAAACACATCCGACCCGAAGACTACTTTCTCAAACGCGTTTGCGCCTCCAGCCGGGGTGTGCAAACTCACGGTTCCGCTCCACCAGAAAATCGATTTGAAGAAACGATAATCCTCTGCTTTCTTGATGAGCGTCGTGCCTGAAAGATCGAAGTAGAGATTTGGATTCCAACGTCCCACTTCCGCCGCTTCTGCATAGTCAGGATTGCCCAAGTGCGCCCCAATGATCGTGAGCGTCGGCCAATGCCTTGCGATCAGGTCGAGCCGCGTGACTCGACTGCGATCGAAGCTGACGTCGCTTGGCTTGACAGGGTTGAGCCGATTGACGATCCCTGTGTGGAAGAGCAGCATCATGTGATAGCTAGCAGCGCGATCATAGATTGGCCAGTATGCCCTGTCGTCGAAGTCCTTCAGGGTGGAGCTGATCTCCCCGAGTCCTCGAAATCCCGCCGAGTGGAACCGGTCAATCTGTTGCAGGACATCCGGGTCATCAAGCTTGACGTCGCCAAATCCGACGAAGCGTCCTGGATGTTCGCGTATTGCAACGCTCGCGGAATCCAACGCGCGCGGCGTGACAAGCAGAATGGCTTCCCCGTTGATTACGTCAAGCCTTTTAAGAAGCTCCTTCAGAACACCGGGCTCACCGTCATAGTGAAAGTGCACGTCTACGACTTTCGGCCGGGCCGGTTCCGCTTGCACGCTGCTGGTTAGCAAAACAGCCGCGCAAAACAACCCGCGAAAACGTAAA
This sequence comes from uncultured Acetobacteraceae bacterium, assembly GCA_964658125.1. Taxonomy (GTDB): domain Bacteria; phylum Acidobacteriota; class Terriglobia; order Terriglobales; family Acidobacteriaceae; genus Granulicella. Next base: position 2,610 of record CAZZYB010000277.1, read on the forward strand.
CACTTAAGAAACGGGAGTCTCAACGATGGCCTCTTCTCTTCGGTCCCAATAAAGCTTCTTACCGCTCCAGTAAGACTGCGCCGCCATAATTACGACCACTGAGTGAGAGAACCCATGGTCTACCGTAGCATTCGGGTCCCTGCGATCGCGCATGGCATGAAGCCAATTCAAGAGATGATCCGCATCGTCGTCATCCGGTCCATGAGAGTCTGGAGCGGGTGCTCCGGGGACGCGCACAATCTGTTCCTCATCCTTTGAAGGAGGAACGATGGGCAGGCTTGCATAGTTGATGCCCTGGCGTTCCTCCCTACCACCTTCCTTGCTCACCACGAAAAACGAAGCGCCTTCACCTCCATAATTCGCGATCGTTCCATCGCGCCCTTGAATTCGCGAGAAGCTTCGATAGCTATTACCCATTGTCGTCTTATAGGTATAAAGAAATCCTTTTGGATAAGTGACAGAAGCTACACAGGTGTCCGGATTTTCGCGACCGTCCGGCCAAGCAAAAACGCCTCCATTCGCTGAGACGCTTTCCGGAAACACCTCATCCGTCCATAGGTGCACGAGGTCGCTTCCGTGGCTCATCCATTGATCGAATATTCCCGAAGAGAATTTCTTATAAAGGCGAAATTCCAGATACACATGAGGATCGAACGGCTGGTATGGCTTGCCAAGCAGCCATCGTTCCCAGTCTGTATCTTCCTCACGAAGCTCTGATGACCGTTCGAACAGCCATTCCTTCCACTGCATCTTTCGATCCTGCATCATCTGGGATGTACGCCCCGTATCGTGCGGGGTGAATCTCCATCGTTCTTCGTTGACATTCCACTCCTGCTCGATACTTACAATTTTCCCGATCTTCCCGGACCTAATAAGATCCCGGACAGCCAGCTGATAAGGCTGGCTACGATGTTGAGAACCCATTTGAACTACCTGATTTGAAGCTCGCACAGCAGCTCGTGCCTCTTTTACCTCGGAAAGCACATTGCCAAAAGGCTTCTCGACATAGCAGTCTTTTCCGGCCTTCACCACTTCGGTGCACAGTTTAGCGTGCTGAAAATCACCAGTCGCAATCATGACCCCGTCGATGTCTTTTTGGGCCAGCATCTCTTCCGAGTATTTGTAGCTCCTGGGCTCGACGTGAAAAACTTCCTTCACCTGGGCCGCCCTACGCTCTCTCGCATGGCTCCAGATATCGCAAACGGCCACCGTCTCGACGGGAAACTTCCGTGACGCGAGCTGCGCCATGTGGACGTGTCCTTCGCTGCGTTCACCGCAACCTAGCTGGCCCAGTCGAATCCGATCATTCGCCCCCAGAATACGCCCGTAAGATCGCGCCTCCGCCCCCAGAGCGGCAGCCGCCATGCCGGCCCTCTTCACAAAAACTCTACGGTCGATTCCCATTGCCCCCTCATTGCTGCTCATACGCCCTCTTCTATCAAACACCTGCTACCCGCGACAAACCTTCGCCTGTTCGGATTCAAAGCTACTGCAACACTGTATCTGGCTCGGCTCGTTCGAAGATGCGAAATTGACTAGCCTCGTGCATGCTTTCGTATGCTCGCGCAGTCCTCGCGTACTCAGCTTCAGTTTCTGCCAGACCACTGACGTCCCCCGTAGCCAATCGGGAACCAACCAACCGCAAAGGTCGTGGTGCGATGGCGGCAGCTACATCCGGTAGATCAAAATCAAGCAACACTCCGGGGATAATCGTATCGAAGGACGATTGATCGTAATACGTTCTGGTGGCCAGATCTGTATACGAACTGAGCGTGCCTTCACAAGTAACGCCGCCAATCCGAGAATCCAATGCAGCCGCAAACAGTGCGACGATGCCACCGTTTCCGCGACCAATCACGCGAATGTGATGTGCATCCACATCCGGCCGTGTAACAGCATAGTCAACTAATCGCCGCAGATCAGTCACCTGCATTCCCACCATCGTCTTCCCCACGATAAACGCTCGCATGGTCGTCTCATACTTCGCAGTGTGCGGCGCTCTTCCACCAACGCTCTCGCCTTCTCCCCATCCTCGCAGATCGGGAGCGAGCACTATTTTGCCGGCATGAACCAGAGTTTCAATTTCCCCGAAACGCGCCGCAGTCGCGTCCTTACCCGCCGAATCCGCATAGATGACTAACGGTCTCCGCTTCGCCTCTCCTGATGGAATGTAGACAAGTACCGGCACGTTAGTTCCAGGTTCTGTAGCTATAGAAATTTTCACAACTTGATAGCCGTCTCGAGTCAACGTCTGTGTCGTCGTGACGGCGGGAGGTGCCATTTCCCTGTTCGCGAGGCTGGTAATTCCTAGACGCGTGAGTAAAACGGCTTTCAGATGGTTAGCGTCGAGCGGTCGACGTTCAAGCGCAAGCTTCTTCGCCCGTTCACGGGTCAGCATAGGAACCGTCTTACTTGAAAGCGAAGTACTGACCTGCCCGCTCTTGGTAGCCGAGAGCGCCGCCTCGGGTTCAGTACTTATGGTCCCTTCCATCACTCTTCCGGGCTTTTGCATCAACCACCGGTTCAGCCACTCGTAGGTGGATTCTCGCCGGGGCTTCGACCAACCATGCTCATCGTCATACTCGAAGAAGCCCAGGCTTTCTAGATGACCCAGGGTCTCGTAGATCTTCTTGTCCTCAGCGAAAGTCGCATGCGCTCCAGCAATCGGAAAGAAATCCTGAGTAGCCGTTTCAAACATGAAGGGCTTCGGCGCAAACGACAGCCCAAAGTCTCCATAGTCGAGGCCGTGACTCAGGAAGCCAGCGACATTTTGCTCCGCGTCCTGTGGCATGAAGAGCTCCCACAGTGCCTTGGAAGAAGTCAGCCAACACGAAGGGGCAGCGACAGCCAGTCGTGGATCGACCATCGCCATGACCGCCGATTGATGCCCACCACCGGAGTTACCCACAACTGCAATTCGTTTCGGATCGACATCCGGTCGCGATATCAGATAGTCCACACCTCGAATGCCATCCCACGCAACGTACATACCGAGATTGATTCCCACCAGAAGGCTCTGCATTCCCATCACGGTATGTTCCGCCGATGCGATCCCCACTCGAGACCGGCCAAGCTGCGGGTCCCAGTACTGAACCCGTTCTCCGAGCCCGATCTCATCGAACGCAAGCACTACATATCCTGCTCGAACCAGCGATATCCACGCGTTTTGATACGTCGCCTCGGCCTTACCTCCAGCCGAATGTCCAGCGGTTCCCAAGACCGCGGGATAGGGCCCTGTTCCCGTACCAGGGACATACACATTTGCTGTTACATAAAACCC
>CAZZYB010000278.1:0-5887 GCA_964658125.1 uncultured Acetobacteraceae bacterium
GCAGGACTACTGGGACGCAATTCTCAAGAGCAAGGCCGGCGCCGGCGGATTTGTGTGGGCCTTCCTGGATGAGGATGTGAAGCGCACCGACAGAGGCGGCATTCTCGATTCCCAGGGCAATATGGCGCCTGATGGCATCGTCGGGCCTTATCGCGAGCGGGAGGCCAGCTTCTACACCATCAGGCAGCTCTGGTCGCCGATCATCGTGACGCCTCCCGACGGCGCCTCGCACTCCTTCAGGGTGACCAACCGCTATGGGTTCCTCAACGCCGACGGATGCACCTTCGAATGGCAAGCTATTGCGTTCAACAAACCCGGCGATACCGCTTCTGGGTCAGTGGTACTAGCAGCGCGGACCGATCACGGCCGTTCGCTCGCGCCGGGTGCATCGGCAAGTTGGGATGGGTGGGGACCGCCTGCTGTGACCGGTCGCAGCGCAAAGAAAACATCCGATGCTACGCGACTGATCATCAAGGACGCGACGGGCCGCGTTATTCAGACCTACGTGTGGCCTGTCGAAGATCTTGAGCGCCGACTGGATCAGGCTGGTCAGTCTGCTGGCAGCACAAAGCCCGCGGCTACTGACTCCGGCGACATGCTCACTGCGACGGTGGGCGAGCTGACGTTGCAGATTAGCAAGACATCCGGTCTGCTGGTGTCCGCCTCTCGGCAGGGCAAGTCCTTTTCTCTGGGCAACGGTCCTCGCGTGATGGCGATGGGGCCCAGACCCATTCCTGCCCGCAGGCTAAAACCGTCGGACCCGCCGCCTCCAGCTCCCGCGCCCGCTGTCTTTGCGCCGGACTCGAAGTTGACCTCCTTGACTCATGTAGCCGAGGGCAACGATCTGGTCATCTCCGCGACGTTCGACGGTCCAATGAAATCACTCACCTACCGGCTCAAGTCCAACGGCTGGTTATCCATGGATTACGTCTACACCAGCACCGGTCCACAGGAATACTTCGGCATTGGATTCGACTATCCCGAAGCCGAGGTCAAAGGTATGCGCTTTCTTGGCGAAGGCCCCGCCCCGGTTTATAAGAACCGCGTTGCGGGCGGTACTCTCGATGTCTGGAGCCGGCGCTATAACAACACCATGGTCGGAGATCCGGATGACCTCAAACCTGGAGAGCACTTCGACTATCCGATTTTCAAGGGGTTCTACTCAGGTGTGCGCTGGCTCCAACTCAGCACTTCGGAAGGCCCGATCACCGCGATCGTGGACCAGCATCCCGACTCGCCAATTTACGTCCAGGTATTTACTCCGAAGACCCCGCCGTCGAACCAGGCCGGGCAAACTGCCGTGCCGTTCCCGAATGCCGGACTCTCCTTCCTGCATGCCATCCCAGCGGTCGGCAGCAAGTTCGGGAGTCCGCTATCCACTGGCCCCATGGGACAATTGGCGATCGCCAAAGGTGAGTACAAGGGCCACATCAGCCTGTACTTTGGAAAGTTGCCGACACGGTAGGCAGGCTGTGTTGTCTTCTGACAATGAATAGCACTCCACGCTTATTGCAACCGTGCAGAGTTCTGGCAACAGGCCGAAGGAATGTAGTCGTCAGTTCACAACGACCTCTTGAGAGAGCATCCCGATCAATTTAAAAGGTGACGAAAGTTGATGAAACCTAGATTTCTTCCGTTGAAGTGTCGGTCCCGCTCTTTCAGAAGACAACGCTTAAGTTGAATGAGGGCAGACCACTGACCATTCTGAAGAAGAATTCCGGCCAGCGGATTACCAGTATTACCTATGGCGGCCGAAAGATTGACGGCTATTTCGTCGCCCATGGCGATCTTGAGGCGGGGAAGGAATTAGTGATCGCAACAAAGTAATCCAGATCTTCTCACTACGTTCTCATTCTCAGGAGAAACTATGAACCAACGTGTGGTAGCAGCAATTTGCCTTCCATTGCTCGTTTCAGGACATAGTTTTGCGAGCGGCAACAACTATAAGAACTTCGATGTAGCCACATACGCAACGGTACGCGATGTGGTCCAGATGAATGACCCTGCCTATCTTGAGAGTCGCTGGGAAGCAATGTCGAAGTATGTCAAATACGACAAGATATATCTCGAGACAAGCCGCGATACGATCGTCACCGATCAGGCAAGCCTGGACGCGGGGAAAAAGTTTTTCCTGAGCAAGGGGTTGAAGGTGTCCGGCGGCATTACCTGGACCGTGGACGAGCGCAATGGTGTCACCTTCTGCTATTCCGACCCTAAGCAGATGCAAAAGGCAATCGAAATTATCCGGTTCACGGCTCAAAACTTCGACGAGATTCTATTCGACGACTGGGGCTTTACCAACTGCAAGACGGACGATGCCATTGCCGCCAAAGGCAGTCGCAGCTGGAGCCAGTATAGGCTCGCGCTGATGGATAGGGTCGGGCGAGAACTCGTTGCCGCGGCCAAAGCGGCCAATCCGAAGGTCAAGGTCATCATCAAGTACCCGCAGTGGTACGACCATTACCAGGAGACAGGCTTCAATCTGGAAACCCAACCGAAGTACTTCGACGGAGTTTACACAGGCACCGAGACTCGCGACCCGGTCAACAACCCGATGCAAATTCAGCAATATCACGGGTACTCCATCTCGCGATACCTGAACAACCTCAATCACAACAATCGAGGAGGTTGGGTCGATGCCGGGGGCAGCGACATTCCCAACCGCTACGCTGAACAGCTCTGGATCACCCTCTTCGCCAAGCTGCCGGAGATCACCCTATGGCCCATTTACACCCAATACGAACCTTCCATGCGCGCCGATGGAACAATGACACCCGACTCGAAATTGGGTCGTATCGCCGGTCCGGTCTTCGAGCAGGTGGACCAATTTATAGGCAAACTCGGCAATCCTGTAGGTCTCAAAAGTTACAAGCCGTTTCATTCCTCGGGGGAGGATTATCTACAAAGCTATTTGGGGATGGTCGGTATACCTATGGATATCGTTCCCGAGTTTCCGACCGACGCGCAGACAGTGCTGCTGACCGAGCAGGCTAGCTTCGATCCTGCAATCGTCTCCAAGATCAAGAATCAGATGACCGTCGGAAAGACGGTCATCATCACCTCTGGCCTTCTCAAGGCCCTCCAGGGAAAGGGCATCGAGGACATCGCCGACCTGAAGTACACAGGTAGCACCGTGTCCACTCACGAGTTCATGTCGGAACGAAAGTTTGTAGGAGTCAAATCCGACTCTGAAATTCTACTTCCGCAGATCACGTTTTTTACCAACGATGCCGGCGCGGATATCATCGCCTACACCTCGGGCTCCAAGACCTCGGGCGATCCTGTGCTGCTGAAGACGAGGTACTCCAAGGGATTGCTGTACGTTCTAACTATTCCGAATGCGCAGGGGGACCTGCTGTGTTATCCCCAACCCGTCTTGACGGAGATTCGCAACGTTCTCGCCAAGGACATGTTCGTGCGGCTGGATACTCCCAGCCAGGTTGGCCTGTATGTTTACGACAATGACAAGTTCATCGTGGAATCATTCCGGCAGGACCCGATGCGGGCGGTCGTCATTACCGACAAACGCATTACCAGGCTGCGTGACCTGCAGAGTGGGCAACTGCTGACTGGGACGGAGCGGGCAGGCGCAACGACGTTTGAAATGCCACTCGATCCCGGCTCCTACAGAGTCTTCTCCGCGGAATGAGCCCCATTCTGAACGAAGCTTATACGATCTGATCGGTCGCAATAGCGAGCATGGTGTCCTTTGCGGCACGCGACTAGAAGATGCGCACGTCGTGACGTTTTGAAGCGCGAAGTTCGGCTCTGATGGAGCCGTAACGGGAAAAAGTCCGCGTGTTGGACGTCGTCGAACGAGAATGCCGGGCGGGGATCGGCACTAGCGGGTGCGACTTCAACGTGCGACATCTCGAGGTTCTTCAGGCCCGAAGCTTCCCTTTGGCAAGATCGGCTCAGAGCAACCGCAAGTGTCCCAAGGCAGAACTGGCGGGATTCATGCGGCGTATTTCTTGCGAAACCCGAGCTTGGGGCACCCAGTTTAGGTGTCGGTGAGATAAGGCTTGACAACGTAGGACAAATTTCTGTATATCATGGCCGTCGCCCGAGATGACATCGTTGTCAATGTGAAGACGGTTGCGGGCAGATGATGCGATGAGTTCGATTATGTCGCGATAGCTAGCGTTTCTTACTGGAGGTTACACAATGCAAGTCACAGCACACAGTGCGCATGGTTCAACGCGTGTCTCAGGGGCGCTAGAAGTCGAATTTAAAAGTTCATCGGCAACGCCGCCGACCAGAAAGTCACGTTTGGAAAGCCTGCGGATTATGCTCCTGTGCTTGTCGGTATTCTTATTCGTCACGGCGACTAAAGCACAGACAGCCGGTTCGGGTAGCATCCAGGGAACCATTACGGATGCTAGCGGGGCTCGGCTGCCGAACGCGATGGTGACCCTAACGGACCCTACGACCCAGGTCGCGCTCACGACCAAGACCAGTTCGGGTGGAGATTACGCTTTCCCCAATATTCGTGTTGGCACATACACGGTGACCGTAACGGCGCCGGGCTTCGAGAGTTATATCTCCACGGGCAATGTCCTGGAAGTCGGCAGCAGCATCGCCATCGACGCGAAAATGATCGTCGGTCGGGAGGAAACAAGGGTCGAGGTACATTCCGAGAGTGTGGCGCTACAGACGGAAGACGCATCGTTTAAGCAAACCGTGGACAGTACCCAGCTGACGGAACTGCCGCTTAATGGTCGCCGCATGACCGATCTGATTTCATTGGTAGGGGGCACCCAGAGCGCCGGCGTGGGTGATGCAACCGGAAGCAAATTCCCGTCGCAGAGCACAACTATCTCCATCGCAGGCGCACAGGGGAATGCAGTAGCCTATCGATTGGATGGCGGCGACAACAATGACTATATGGGCGGCGGCAACGGTCCGTTGCCATTCCCGGATGCTGTCGGCCAATTCAGCGTAGAGACTGCGGCGCTGGGCGCGCAGGGGGGGAGCCAGGCCGGTGGTCTGGTCAACGTCGTTACCAAATCCGGCACAAACAGCTTCCATGGCTCGGCGTTTGAGTTCATCCGCAACAACTACATCAATGCCACAAGCTTTTTCAACGCATCGAAAGACACTCTGAAACAGCACCAATACGGAGGTACCTTCGGCGGTCCTGTCCGGATACCGAGGCTCTTCGATGGCCGAAACAAGCTCTTTGCCTTCGCCGCATTCCAGCATCAAAAAACCGCTCAGAAAGCTGCTTCTCAAAAGGCTTATGTGCCCACCTTGGCGAACCTAGCTGGAGACTTTTCTACCACCAACCCGCTGCCCGGCGTCACGGGAGGCTGCAATTCAGGCGTGCAACTTTACGATCCAAACACCCATGTGTTGCTCCCCGGCAACAAGTACAACCAGCCAGGGGGCCCCACGCTTCCGCAGTGGAATCCAGCGGCCCTCGCGCTGATCAAGCAACTTCCTGCCATCGATACGACGAACGCTACCTCTGTTAATTGCGGGCTGGTCGCCTATTCCATCCCAAATATCAACTTCGACAACGAGTTCGATACCCGGGTCGATTACACCATCGGCAGCAAAGACAACCTGTACGTCCGGTACTTTCTGGATAGCGTCCAGATACCGTCCTTTTACTCCCCGACCAACATCCTGCTGACGACCCAGTCCGGCAATCCCGAGATCCGGTGGCAGACCATCACGATCGGCGAAAATCACGTCTTCAGTTCCAGCCTTGTGAACACGCTGCACATTACGGGAGTGCGACGCCAACTGAGCCGCGGCTTCAATCCCGCTACCCCTAATCTCAATGCCTTTGGGGTTAAGGACTTTCAAGCCGTGCCGAGCGGGCTCTGGATCAATTGCGGATCCACTAGTGGGCAGAACGGTTGCAACACGATTGGCGGCGGCA
>CAZZYB010000279.1:0-5870 GCA_964658125.1 uncultured Acetobacteraceae bacterium
TCGCTATCCGAAATTCCTCAATACTGTCGATAGGTGGCGGAGATACCGGATCCGACCTCGTCTCCGGCGGCACCTGCGTCACGCCGTCCACGAGTACCTCATTGGAGCGCGCACGGACGCCATTGAAACGGATGCGGCCGGTATTATCGGGTGCCGCGCCGGGGACGAGGGCTTCGAGACTATAAACATTGCGGCCATTAAGTGGGAGTTGTGTGACCTTCTTGTTATCCACGATGGTTGTTACAGATCCCGACTGCGTATCGATTGACGGGGCGGCCGAGGTAACCGACACGGTCTGGTCGACTGATCCCACTTGCATGCTTAGATCAATGCGCACATTCTGATTCACCGTCACGATAACCCCACGCCGCTCCTGCGTGGCGAATCCTTGCGCACCGGCCTGAATGGTGTAGGTGCCAGGAGGAACAAACGGTATGGTGTAATTTCCGCTTGCGTCCGAAGTGGCGCTGTACCCGATGTTGGTTCCGATGTTTGTAGCCTTCACAACGACATTTGGAATCACCCTGCTCGTCGAATCCTGGACAATTCCATCGATTTGACCGTTGGTCGATTGCGCGAGAGAGTACAGAGGGGCCAACAGAATTGCCGCCAGGAGAATGCCCATTTGTAGAACATGACGGTACATACTCATGAGGGTGCACCGCGACCAAACGGCGGGTGAAGAACAATCTTTGATGCGGATCACTTGTTGCCTCCTGAAGGACTGCTGATAGACCGAGCGTCTCGTCGCGCAAATGTGTGGCATCGCTCGTCGATGCCGAACGGGCGAAAGGACCTGTTTATCGTGGACTCTCCAGCAGAGAGAGCGCCTAACCTTGTTTTCACAGACGGGAGAACTATAGGACGCGGGGATGGCGTCCGCAATCAGACAAAAGTCTGATTTTCGAGACACTGCACATTGCGGCGCAGTCGCGAACTTCGAAGGCCAGTCTCCGCAGTTGGACCTTCCGGGATAGAGAAAAAACTCTAGTGGCGGCTCAGGAGGCTTTGCTACAGATGCTCCAAGCCGCGCTGTAAAGCAACCAGCACGGCTTGCGTCCGGTCCTGCACCTTCAGGCGCATCAGAATAACGCTGACGTGACACTTTACGGTGGCTTCCGATATAAACAATTTTTCGGCGATGGCCCTGTTGCTGTTGCCAGCCACAAGCAAGGCCAGCACCTCGCGCTCGCGACCGCTGAGCGCAGCTTCCGGCCGTCTCGAGCGCAACACCTGCGCGACAGGAGGCGGAACAAAGCTCTCCCCTGCACATACTTTCCTGATCGCATCCAGGAGAAGATCGCTGGGCATGCCTTTTACGAGATATCCGCTTGCGCCTGCTTCCAATGCCTGATGAATATCTTCGTCACCCTCGTAGGTCGTTAGGACTATGAAACGGCTGAGGGGAGCTAATTTCCTGATAGCCCGGATCGCATCGACGCCGCTCATTCCCGGTAGCCGTAAGTCCATGAGGACGATATCCGGACTATGCAAGGCAAACATCTCTACTGCTTCCTCACCGGTCCCTGCCTCCGCTATAGTCAGCATATCGGTCCGGGTGCCGATAAGGGCAGTGATTCCCATGCGAAACAGAGGGTGATCGTCGACGACCATAATGCGCACCGGATTCGTCATCAAATCACCTCGCAGTTTGTAATGTGGTTGTTGAGACAGTGAAAGCGATTTCTGTTCCTTTGCCAACCTGCGAATCTATATCGATAAAACCTCCGAGGCGCTCGACGCGCTCCTTCATGCCCACTAAACCGTAGTGTTCGTCCATCGAATGGTTGGGATTGAAGCCACTACCATCATCGCGCACGGTCACGAAGAGTTTCCCAGGTGAAGATCTCGCTAAGATTTCTATGGATCGCGCCTTGCTGTGCACCAGGGCGTTATAGAGGCCCTCTCGAATGACCATGACAATCTCGTGGGAAATCATGCCGTCAATCGGCTCCGGGACTCCTGCGAAGGTGCATTCGACAGGAATACCAAATTCAACACTGGTCCTCTGCGCCATCTCTTCAATCAGGTGACCGACAGGCTGTGGCGGTTCGCTGGTCTGGCGCAGATTCCATACAGCCCTTCGGGCTTCTTCGATGGTCACACTAATTTGACTGCGCGCATATTCAACCAGTTTCTGCCTTAACTGGGGCTCACTTTCAGCACATGAACTCGCTTCCAGCAGAGAGGAAACACTGGCACAGCCTTGAAGTACCGTGTCGTGAATCTCTCGCGCCAACCGCCCTCTTTCTTCCAGGATCATGACAAAGCGTGTATTTACGCGTCGCACTTTCAATAAATAAGAGGTCCATATAATAAGGCTCAAACATAGTACTAAAAGCGAGAGGAACCACCACGTACGATAAAAATAAGGCCTCTTCACGATAGTGAGCCTTGCTTCGGAAAAGACTTCAGGCCGGTCAGTCTCGTAGCCTTGAACGACGAAGCTATAAGTTCCCGGTGGAATATTTGTGTAATAGGCGGTCCTGCGCGTGAGGGCATTGACCCACTCCTTGTCGGAACCCTCCAATTTATAGCGATAGTGCATTCCCATCTGGGGGCGCAGCATGATCGGGGCATAGACTATTTCAAGCCTGGAATTGTCGGCAGCCAGACGGATAGGACCCTGGTCTACAAGCTCTCTTCCATCCGCGACCACGCCTTTAATCCGTAATTTCGGAGGCGCCACCGTTTTTTCGTCAAGGGCGATATGCACAACACCTTTATTCGATGGGAACCACACATCTCCTTCAGCACTGATTGCCCCGGCGGGGTGCATGCCACCATAGAGCTGAACTGTGTTCCCATCATCGGAGATGTAGTAGGTGCGTAGAGAGACCTCCTTCACCTCGCCTCGCGCCTGCGCTTCCAAATCATTGATACTGACGCGAGCAATCCCGTCAGGCCCGCTGAGCCAGAGATGGTCATTCTGATCGTGCAGTATTTTATAGATGCTGTCGCTGTTCAATCCCTGGCCGGTTGTGAAGTGGCGTAAATTTCCTTGCGCATATTCATACAAGCCTCCATGCCTGGTTCCGAACAGGATTGAGTGATCGTGTATTAATGAAATCGACCAGACCTTTTCCGAGCGAAGGCCGCGCGTAGCGGCGTCCTCCACAAATTTTCCATTGTGAAGGTGACTTAAGCCAAGCGATGTCCCAATCCAGATGTCTCCGGAGGAGTCTTCGACAATTGCATGGATATCCAGGTGGCATAGGCCATCCTGCACTCCAAAATTCTGAAAGCTGCCATCCTTCAGATGGCTGAGCCCGACATCCGTCCCCATCCAGATGGAACCATCGTGCGCCTGAATTAGGACGCGGATAAAGTTGTTAGCGAGCCCAGTCTCGACGGTGTAGTGCACCGTCTTAGGTTGCAGCAGGTGAAAGACGCCATTCCCGTTCGTCCCGAACCATAGGGAACCATCGTCACCCATCAAGACATTGCGTACGCTTGCACCGCTCAACTCCGGAAGCGAAACACCTACAGCTCGGTCATTTTGAACCTTGTACAAGTGGTGCGATGCCACCCAAAGAACTCCATGCGCATCCAGGTATACGGTACCGAACTCTGAAGCCGAGATTCCCGGAAGATGAATGATGGTGATCGCCGAAGGCGTAACGCGCAACATTCCAGCTTGAGTGCCAAGCCAAAGATCGTCACTCGTATCCTGAAAGATGGAAAAGAATGAGCTACCGATGGCGGATGCAGGCGTCTTCAACTTCGTTACCCGTGTTCCCCGTATCGAGAAGACTCCATCTCCGCCCGTCCCGACCCACAACGTGGAGTCGCCGCCCTGATGGAGCGATCGCACCGAGCTTCGAATATCGCTGGCTCTTACGAACCTGAGCTCATGATCCCTTAGCTGCCACAATCCATTGAGGGTTCCCACCCAAACGGCTCCGTCATGTGTTTTCTGGATGGAGGTTATCTGGTTGCCATGCAGCCATGTTAGTCGCCATTCATGCACTTCGCCGCTTCCCACGATGAACAAGCGATCACCGCCGACCCACAATCGGCCCTCTGCATCCTGAGCTATTGCCTGTACGTTCATTGCTGGAATGTCAGGAACACGCTCGAATTTGTGCGAGCCGTTCTGGCTGAGACGGAAGAGACCGCTGTCCGCGCCTACCCACAATACGCCCGAGGGATCCTCGAACAGCGCGTGAATCGACGCGTGCTCCAGGCCATCGTTCGCTCCTCGTTGAAAAAATCTGCCGTCATGGTATTGGGCCAGACCGCCGCCATCAGTCCCCACCCATAAATCGCCCGCGCGATCCACGAGAAGACTGAGAATACTGCTTTCCGTCAACGCGGCCGTGTTGGTGTGATCGAACGTATCAAAGTCATTGCCATCGAAGCGACTTAACCCACTGGTCGTGCCTACCCACAAGAAACCGTCCCTGGTTTGAGCAAATGCCTGGACCGTGTTCTCTGGCAGACCGTTCTGGGTTTGCCATAGTCGAAAGCTATAGTGCGTTGGCGGCTGAGCAGTGACACCAGGGCCGGTGATGCTACAGATCATCCACATCGTGAATGTCAGCGCTAAGGTGCTTCTCTTCAGTATCTTCATTTCATGTATCGCCGATGCCAAGACTATCGTGAGCGAAGAGTGCCGTTCGCGATCATCCCGTCGGGGTCTGACTGCCAGAGTACATCAGCCATCGTTGAGCGTCCTTAATACATGGTGCTCAGGCGCTCGTCGCTCATCGTCCCCTGGGAGCTCTCGATGCGGCGATTGTGGGGAGGGCGCGTCGGCAGGATAAGGGCAACGTGCAGGAGCTCCATGGGCATCCGGGAACAGATCCCCAAATCTTTGCAGGAGACGTATTGTTGAAAAATGGATCGAAAGGATGGATGACGGGGGCTGTTTAGCATCCATCCGTAATCGAAGCTGCTTCAGTCAGAATGTTTTCAATCTTTTTATCAAGCGCTCGCGCCACCTTGAGAGCATCACTGTTCGCATACGGCGCAAGATAGGAGGCCATCCTGTCATATGAGAGGCGGACGCTATCCGCGCGCTCCTCAATGAGGATAGTTACTGGCGCATATGATCCCGCATCGACGACATGCTTCACCATCTCCTTCATGATCAGTGGATTCCCTGTAACAATGCGAAGGATCCTTGAACCTTTGCCTCCACTCTCTTTTTGCAGAACCTCTCCAAGATCGAACCGCGTAAATTCCATAAGACCGTTCGGTTGGGTCACAGGATTGACCACTTTCTCCATCTCGGAGAGATTCTGTGCTGACGAAAAGCTCTTTCGAAATGCAACCATGTCCGGATGACCAATGGCCGCATCGATTCCGGCAATCACTGCGTCAAAAGACGCAGAGGTAAAGATACTTACTCGCTGAACGCGAACTTCCTGAACGGTCATTTGCATTGCTACTCCTTTTGCTGTTGCTATAGGAACTGTCATGACGAAAAAATAGGCGAATGCAGTCAATCGTTGAGTTCGCCATGGGGTTTTGTAGTTGATGGCGACGCGGATGATGTCTCCATCAACTACCCACCTCCGACTGCCTTACCAATCCAGATTTGCCAGAGAGGCAGTGCCCCACCCGGGACTTTCGGGAGAGATGTTCTTACCATGGTAGTTCTTTGCCGAGGTGGATGAACTTCCCGTTGGGGCCGTCCTGATCGATGAGCGCAAGCTCGACGCTCGTCCTGGCTCCGTCAGCAATCTCCATCTGGGCGTGTTGCGTACCGAGTTCCGTCTTGACCCATCCCGGGTGGGCCGAGTTGACCTTGATATTGGTGCCCTGCAACTCGGCGGCTAAATGCACCGTGAACTGGTTGAGCGCGGTCTTTGAAGCGTTATAGGCGAAGGCCTTGAATGGAGCGATCGGGCTCTGCGGCATCGCCT
>CAZZYB010000280.1:0-5866 GCA_964658125.1 uncultured Acetobacteraceae bacterium
TTCTGCGCTGCGTGAGGAGCTGGTTGGGGCGTTTGGCGGGACTGACCTGCGGGGAACTACGCTGATTGCTCCTGAGGGGATCAATGGGACGATGGCCGGGTCGGCGGAGACGATTGAGCGGCTGCTGGGGTTGCTGGGGGAGCGGACCGGGCTGCGGCGGGCGGAGGTGAAGTTTTCAGTGACGGAGGCGGCGCCCTTTCGGCGGCTGAAGTTCAAGGTCAAGCGGGAGATTATTACGTTTCGGGGGGCGGCCGTCGATCCGACGCGGCCGGGGCAGTATGTCGAGGCGAAGGATTGGAATGCGCTGCTGGCTGATCCTGAGGTGCTGGTGCTGGATACTCGGAATACGTATGAGACTGAAATGGGGACGTTTACGGGGGCGGTGGCGCCGGCGCTGGGGACGTTTTCGGACTTTGCGGGGTATGTGCGCGACAATTTGGATCCGGTGCGGCATCGCAAGGTGGCGATGTTCTGTACGGGTGGGATTCGGTGCGAGAAGGCTTCGGCGTTCATGCTGCAAGAGGGTTTTGCGGAGGTTTACCACCTTAAAGGTGGGATTCTGAAGTACCTGGAAGAGGTTCCGGTGGAGGTTAGCGCGTGGCGGGGTGAGTGCTACATCTTCGATGAGCGGGTGTCGGTGGGGCATGAGGACTTTGAGGCGGAGGTTGAATAGCGTGTCGATCAGTGCTTTTTGAGGCCGGTTTTGCGCGGTTTCCGTGCCGGTTTCGGGGGGTTTGTGCTGTGGGTCGTGAACGCGCGCGACCGTGTCGGTTTCCGGGGACAGAGGTTGGAGCCGGTCGCGGTTCGAGGAGGACAGATGGAACTTCGCTGGCCTCGAACAGGTCTCGGTTTTCGAGGGTGAGGTAGGGTGGGGCGTGGTCGCCTACGATGATGATGACTGTAGGACCGATGGCCGGGTCCATCGCGAGGGATTTTACGGCGGTCAACACTTCGGTGTTGTAGGCCATCTGTGCGCAGACTTCGCGGTCCTGGGTGACGGGGCAATCGTGATGGGGTGCGCCGGCCGTGTCGACGGGAAGGTGTCCGTTGAGGGTCATCCAGTAGAGGAACTGCGGAGGACCGTGGGCGGCGCGCACGGCGGCGAGGCGGCGGTCCAGCATGGCGGCAATGGCGGCATCGCAGACTCCGTAGAAGGCTCCGTTGCACATGGGTTCGCCCTTCATGTCGGCCAGGAAGACGGTTTGCTGAAAGCCGACCAGGGGGTACCAGTCGGCGCGGTGGAACATGGCTCCGCGGTAGCCGTGGAAGGCGACGGTCTGATAGCCGAGCGCGTTGAATTGCTGCGGAAGGCATGGGGCGCGGCCCGCTAAAACTTCGCCAGTAATTTGCGTGCCGGTACCGAGGTGACAGAGCTCGCGCATCTCTCCGGAGATGGTGGGGCCGCGAAAGGGGGTGCTGCCTATCGTGATGAGGTATCGCGCCTGGAGGGCGGGGTCGTCGAAGGGGGCGAACTCGCGGGCGCGATCGGCTTTATCGCGAAGGAGACCCATGGATTCGACGACGACCACAACGATATCTATCTGGCTGGCGCGGTTTATCTGGCTGGCGCGCAAGTGTGGGTCGGACCAGAGCGGG
Organism: uncultured Acetobacteraceae bacterium; assembly: GCA_964658125.1. Taxonomy (GTDB): domain Bacteria; phylum Acidobacteriota; class Terriglobia; order Terriglobales; family Acidobacteriaceae; genus Granulicella. The sequence goes on from CAZZYB010000280.1 coordinate 1,597, forward strand.
TCGGTGGCGCTGCGGGTAAGGACCGTGACTTCTTCCTGGTGAGGGAAGAGGGGCGCCATTTCAATGGGCATGCGCAGGAGGACTTCACCTACGAGGTGGGGGCGAGGTTTTCCGTGGGGCAGACGCAGGAAAGGTATGAAGCCGTCGGCGAAGTCTATGGTGAGGAGAACGGCGGCGGCGGCGAGGAGTGTGGCGGCCGCTCGCCAGGAGAGACTTCCGCGGCGAGGCAGCAGGGCGCGCCACGTTTTGAGGCCAGCGGCGCACAGTACAACGAAAGCCAGCAGCCATAGCGCAACGATCCACTTGGGAACATCGCCGAGAAAGTGCGCGGCGAAGGTCAGGTCCTCCTGCGAGAAGAGGTAGACGGCGTCGACTATGCGAAGGGACTCGAAGATATAGGTGAAGACGAAGAGCACGGACGCGAGGCGCGTGCTGCCGAAGCATGCGAGCAGAGTGAGGAGCAGGTAGTCGAGATTGATGAGGCCGGAGTGCCCGTGCAGCAGCCAGCGGGCGACGATGAATGGAATGCCGGGAAGGATGGAAGCGAGCAACATCCGGCCAGTCGTGCTCGCTTGCAGAAGCCAGAGACGGTTGGAGGATGAATTTCTTCCGGAGGCGTCGGGGGAATTCAAAGGTGGCGAACGATCAAGTGCATTGTGCGAACTCTGCTGAGGCACGTCATGGTGTAGGTGGATCGTACCAGAAGGTTAGGGTGAGGCTCTGGGTTAGCTGGATAGGGAGGGGTGGTGGGCGTCGGGCGGAGTGAGTTGCGGCTCGTGAACCCGCGCCTATACACGGGCTTGGGCGCGGTTGGTTCATGGGGCATCGGCCTAGGCTAGGATATGTCGCGCCTTCAGCGCTGGTTGGGGTGGAGGTGTGGGTGTGCTGGGGAGTTCGAGGCGGTTCGTGCATGCCGCAAGTGCGCGTTCTGAGCGGCGCGTCCGCCTTCCGGTGGGTGTGGGTGGGGACATGAGGATTTCGAAGGGTGACGGGGGTAGGTTATGCTCTTTTGAAGAGGTGTCCGGCGATGAGTACCGTGCAGGAAATCGAACGAGCGATTGCAGAGCTCGCGCCACCGGAGTTGAGAGAGTTGTACTCGTGGATGGATGAGCGGCTTTCTGATGCGGTCGATGTAAAAATGAAGGCCGATCTGGATGCAGGTGTCTTTGACGGCTTCATGGATGACGCCCTGGCCGAAGAGAAGACCGGAACCGCGCGGTCTCTCTAGACCCCAGGATGTCTCATAAAGCCAATAGCAGGTTCTGGACCCTTTATGATGCGCTGTCTGTCGACACGCGAGCGCGGGCTGATAAGCAGTTCGCCCTGCTGAAGGTGAATCCTAAACATCCGTCGTTGCGATTCAAGAAGATCGGGGAGCGCAACGGGGATGAAATCTGGTCTGCGCGAGTGACACTGAACCACCGCGCGCTGGCGATCAGACGACCCTATGGCTTTCTCTGGTTCTGGATCGGCGAACATCATGTTTACGACGATCTCATTTCGTAAGCCACCGGCTTGACGGCGTATAGGCGGTTTGAGCGAAGGCAATTTTGTCGTTGGGGCTTCGCCTGCACTCCGGCCTTCGGCAGAGTGGAAGGGGCTTTGGGGCGGTTGGTTTCCTAGGGCTTCGCCCTAGGCTAGGGTATGTCGCGCCTTCAGCGCTGGTTGAGGTGGTTTGGTGGGGTTGTGGGTGTCTCGGGAGTTCAGCGTGTGCGCCCATCGCTCTTCCAATAGAATTTCCACAGGATTTTCGAAGGTTTCTGCACTTTCTTTTGTGTTTGCGGCCCCACCGGAGGATAATCAGTCATCGACTCTTGTGTTTGGCTCAGGGATTCGCGTCGACATTGGCGCAGCCCTGGAACAAAGCATCGGCGAGGCGCGAGTCTCGTTCGAGCGAAATGGGCCTCACGGTTCCGTCGCAGAGAACATCCCCGGACTGCCTGAATGTAATTTGGTCGGAGCTATCACTTTCCTTGGTGCCCGTTGGACGACCGGTAGCATTTATTTTCGATGGAGTCTGGGTGGGTGCCCTCAAAACTTGACGCCGAAGGCAAAAACGTTATGCTCGAAGGGGGCAAGATTATGAGCAGTACCCGCAAAAACGCACCCACAAAGTGCGGAGCTGGAAAGCGGTCGCGACGACGCTAATTACAGCACTGACTCTTGTGTTTGGCTCAGGGATTCGCGTCGACATTGGCGCAGCCCTGGAACAAAGCATCGGCGAGGCGCGAGTCTCGTTCGAGCGAAATGGGCCTCACGGTTCCGTCGCAGAGAACAGACCCGTGTCAGGCGGTTCGGCTCACCAACGGGGCCAATAGACATGACTAAGAGCTTGTCTCGCGAAGTTTCCAAAAGCAAAATCTTGGCAACCGCTTGGATATCAGTCCAGAAAAATGGCCGTCTCTCAAAATCTGATGAGACGCGCGAAGAAATTAGAGTTTTTAATTCTCGTGCCGCCACAAATTTAGAACGCCTCCAACGTCAACTCCGGAAAAAAACTTTCGTGTTCCCGCCATCCGTTGGCGTAAAAGCACTCAAAAAAGGTAAGAAGAGTTTTCGTCCCTTGGTAATTGCGAAGATCGAATCCCGGATCGTGCAGCGTGCTGTTCACGATGTTCTAGTGAAAGTCCCAGCCATCAAAGCTTACGTACATACACCGTTTAGTTTCGGTGGCGTTCCTAAGCTGGGCGATGGGTTAGCTTCAGTTCCTGCGGCGATCCAGTGTGTGCTGACGGCCATAGGTTCTGGCGCGAAATACATGAAGCGCTCTGACATATCTCAATTCTTCACGAAGATTTCTAAGCCCACTGTTACCTTGATGGTGAAGAAGGCGGTGAATGATGATGACTTTCTGGAGTTGTTCAAACAAGCGATCAGCGTGGAATTAGAAAACATGGCTGAACTGAAGAAATCGGCTCAGGCATTTCCGATCTGGGACATCGGAGTTGCTCAGGGGAACTCACTCTCGCCACTCCTTGGAAACATGATTCTCTTTGATTTTGACCAGAAGATAAATAGCTTGCCAGGTATTACGTCCATTCGATTCATTGATGATTTCATCATCCTTGGCCCAAACAAAAGGGCTGTGGACCATGCATTTGCCTTCGCGGAGCAGGCGCTTCTAACTCTAGGCATGGGCCTCGCTGTTGATAAGACGCAGTACGGAAGTACGCAACAAAATTTCGAGTTCCTAGGTATTCAATTTTCAAACGGTTTATTGAGACCGACGCCCGAGGTACAGAACCGCTTTCTCAAGTCGATTCAGCTTGTTCTTGAAGATGCGACACGAGCTTTATTCCAGTTCGAGAACACAGGTGAAATCGAGAAGAAGAAATCACTCGTTCACACGCTCCGTTTAATTGACGGAAAGATGCAAGGCTGGGGCGTCCACTACCGGTTCTGTAACGATAAGAACTGCTTTGCTCATCTCGATAAGAAGGTTCGGGAGCGCCTGACCGCATACATTGGCACATATTCTGCTGTTCGAAGTAGAACTGATGAAGCCGGAGCATGGCGTGTAATTGGCATTCAATCACTGAGCCAAATTCCGCTTACGTCGTTCATCTGGCCGAAGCTCTCACCATAGGAACGAGGGCTGCCTTTCGGTAGCCCTCGTTTATTAAGGTGATGCGTTCTTTCCTAATTGTGGAGGTCGAAGCGATCGAGGTTCATTACCTTGGTCCATGCGTTTACGAAGTCCTTCACGAACGTCTCTTTGGAGTCGTTTGAGGCATAGACTTCGGCGAGGGCGCGGAGTTGGGAGTTGGAGCCGAAGATGAGGTCGGCGCGGGTGGCGGTTTGTTTGATTTCGCCGGTTTCGCGGTCCAGGCCTTCGAAGAGACCTTCGCCGGTGGAGGCGGCTTTCCAGTCGAGGGACATGCTTAGCAGGTTGACGAAGAAGTCGTTGGTGAGGGTTTCGGGTTGGGTGGTGAAGACGCCGTTTTTGGAGCCGCGGAAGTTGGCTCCCAGGACTCGGAGGCCGCCTACCAGGACTGTCATTTCGGGCGCGGTCAGGGTGAGGAGCTGGGCGCGGTCCACCAGGAGGTCTTCGGCGCGGAGCTTGTGGCCAGGGCGGAGGTAGTTGCGGAAGCCGTCGGCAGTGGGTTCTAAGACGGAGAAGGATTGGACGTCGGTGAGCTCTTGCGTGGCGTCTGTGCGGCCGGGTGTGAAGGGGACCGTTATGTTTTGGCCGGCCTTGTTGGCGGCTTCTTCGACCGCGGCGCAACCGCCGAGGATGATCAGGTCGGCCATGGAGACGGGCTTGCCGAAT
>CAZZYB010000281.1:0-5853 GCA_964658125.1 uncultured Acetobacteraceae bacterium
GGCAAAGAATAAATGGCCCACTCCCTTGGCTGTGTGCCCGCCAGAGTTACATTTCCCGTCAGACCCTTGCGCTCACCGCGAATGACGGCCGTGTAGTTCACCCGCCCGGAATCTTCCACCAGAATATCAAGCGTCCAGGCATTCGCCTGCTGCGGAATCTCCAGGCTATCCGTACCGACGCGGCGATCGAGCGTCCCCACCAGCCTCTGGTCGATATACACCTGCGCATAATCGTGCAAACCTTCGAGCACCAGTTTTCCGCTATCGCCCGCGCCAAGCTGCGTTCGATAAAGCACGTACCCGTAAGCTTGATCGAGATCCTCAAAGGTAAGCAGCGTCTTCGACTTCACCGGCGCAGGCAGATTGCTCCACAGTGAAGCCGTCAGCATCTTCGAGTCCACCGGAAACGCCGTACGCCCCACCCCCTTCGGCACCTCTGGCGGCACGATCTTCGTCACACTCGCGATAGCCGACCGAAAGGCCGCAAACTTCGCCGTAGGCTCGCCCTTCTCGTCCAGCGGCGCGTCGTAGTCATAGCTGGTCGTATCCGGCTGGAAGTTTTTCCCGTCGGAGTTTGACCCGTTCATCCACCCAAAACTCGTCCCGCCATGAAACATGTACATACTCACCGAGTACCCGTGCTCCAGCATCCAGCGCAGCTCGGCAGCTTCTTTCGCAGCGTCGGTGGTGTGATGTTTGTCGCCCCAGTGATCGAACCACCCCGCCCAGTACTCGCCCGCCATGCGTGGTCCGTCGGGCCGCAGACCGTCCAGCTTCGCAAAGCTCTTCATCGCATCGCCGCTGCCAAAATTGATCACCGCGGGCAGCTCCGGCAGCGAACCCTTCGGAATCTGCTCCGGACCATCGGCCGTATAGATCAGCGCATCTCCCATGCCGCTGTCGATCAGTTCCTTCTTCAAGCCCTTCAGATACGCCTTGTCATCGCCAAAAGAGCCGTACTCATTTTCCAGTTGGACTGCAATGATTGGGCCACCGTTCTTCGCCAGCAGCGGCTTGATTTCCTGCCCCAGGCGCGCGAACCACGCATGCACCGCAGCCGTATACTTCGGTTCCGACGACCGCAGCAGTACGGCGCGGTCTTTCAACAGCCACGACGGATACCCGCCCAGTTCCCATTCGGCACACACGTACGGCCCGGGGCGCAGAATGACGTTCAAGCCCTCGGCCTGTGCTTCGCGAAGATACTCAGCAAGATCGTTCTGACCATCGAAGTCAAACACCCCGGGCCGCGGCTCATGCACGTTCCAGAACACGTAAGTAGTGATCGTGTTCAGCCCCATGGCCCGAGCCTTACGAAACCGATCGCGCCAGTAAGCACGCGGCACGCGGGGATAATGCATCTCCCCGGAAATCACCTGATACGGCTGCCCATCCATCAGGAATTGCTTGTCGCCAACCGTGAACTTGTGCGCGGGCTTTCCCGCCGCAACCTGAGCGCCGGCGTTCGAAGCGCAGACCCCCGCCCCAGCCACAAGAATCGACAAAATAAAACTACGCGAAAAGACGGGCGACATAGGCAGAAAATCCTTCGTGACGGAAAGTTGCAGAGAGGCAGGACGCCCCAATTCTATAGTCTGTTTGAATCACTTCCCGCTCGGGCAGGCTTGTTTTTATAATGCAGATATGTCGAAGCGCGAATTTCAATCTGAAGTCAGTCAGCTCCTCCAACTCATCATCCACTCGCTCTACTCGCACCCCGAAATCTTCCTTCGCGAGCTCATCTCGAACTCCTCCGACGCACTCGATAAGCTCCGCCACCTCACCCTCACGGACGACCTCTATAAGCCGCTCCCGTTCGAGCCACGCATCGATCTCGAGCTTGACGAAGCCAACAACACCCTCACCATCGCCGACACCGGCATCGGCATGAACGAGGAAGACCTCGTCTCGAACCTCGGCACCATCGCCCGTTCCGGTACGAAGAACTTCCTCTCTCAACTCTCCGGCGACGCCCGGAAAGATTCCAACCTCATCGGCCAATTCGGCGTCGGTTTCTACAGTGCCTTCATGGTCGCCGACAGCATCGAAGTTGTCTCCCGCAAAGCCGGCGAAGACCAGGCCTGGCGCTGGGTCAGCGACGGCAAGACGGGCTTCGACATCGAGCCCGCCGAGCGCCCTGTCGCCGGCACCACCATCCTTCTTCACCTCAACGAAGAGGGCAAGCAGTACGCCAACAGCTGGCGCCTCAAAGATGTCGTCAAGAAGTACTCCAACCACATCGCCTTCCCCATCTTCCTTACCTACGACAAGAGCGATTGGAACGCCGAAAAGAAGGAGTCCGAGAAGACCCGTACCACCGAGCAGGTCAACGCGGCCAGCGCTCTCTGGCGCCGCCCCAAGAGCGAGCTCACCGACGACGACTACAAGGAGCTCTACAAGTCCATCTCGGGCGACTCGCAGGACCCGCTCTTCTGGTTCCACACTCGGGCCGAAGGCAACCTCGACTACACCACCCTCTTCTACATCCCGGCGAAGGCGCCACTCGATCTCTATCAGGCCGAGTACAAGGTCGGCGTCAAGCTCTACGTCAAACGCGTCTTCATCATGGACGACGCCAAGGAGCTCCTGCCGCAGTACCTCCGCTTCGTCCGCGGCATCATCGACAGCGAAGACCTCCCACTCAATGTCAGCCGCGAAATCCTGCAGCAAAACCGCGTCCTCACCAGCATCCGCACGGCCAGCGTAAAGAAGATTCTCTCCGAGCTCAAGAACATCGCAAGTAATCAGCCCGAGAAGTATCTCGAGTTCATCACCGAGTACAACCGTCCGCTCAAAGAAGGTCTCTACGGCGATTACGCCAACCGCGAAACGCTGCTCGACCTCATCCGTTTCAAGTCTACAAAGGTAGACGGCCTTACCAGTCTCGCGGACGTAAAATCCCGCATGAAAGAAGGCCAGAAGAGCCTCTACTACATCACCGGCGGCGCGGAATCGCTGCTGCGCACATCGCCTCTGCTCGAGATCTACCGGAAGAAAGATATCGAAGTCCTGATCCTCGACGACGAGGTGGACGAGATCGTTTTCTCCGGCGTCGACAAGTACGGCGAGATCGATCTCAAGGCCGTCAACAAGGCTTCGACAAGTGAAGACCTGAAGGACGAAGCCGATGCCGAAAGCACCAGCGCCGAAGCCATCAAGCCGCTGCTCGACAAGCTGAAGGCAACACTGGGCGACCGCGTCAAAGACGTTCGCGCCTCCGTGAGACTCGCAGACAGCCCCTCCTGCATCGTCAGCGACGAAGCCGAGCCTTCGCTCCAGATGCAGCAGATGCTCCGCGCCATGGGTCAAAAGGAAATGCCCATGCCCAAACCCACGCTCGAGATCAACCCCGATCACGAGATCGTCAAGAAGCTCCTCACGCGCGCCGACGATACCCTCACCGAGGACGCCGCATGGATGCTCTTCGACCAGGCGCTGCTGATGGAAGGCGTTCCGCTACAGGACCCCGCTGCCTTCGTTCAGCGCCTCAACCGTGTGCTGAGTCTCTCCATCTAACCGCAACTCAAAGTCGGTGTACGCGTCGCTTTTTCCCCTCGCCGCGTACACCACGGACCCTCTCATGACCAGCTTCACCCGCGCCACTGCGCTCTCCTCCATCCTTACGTTGTGCACGTTCGCCCACGCCGCTCCCGCCAGACTTCTCTCCCCATGGGATGGCCGCGCAGTAGCGCTCACGGACGCCCCCTACGCCTGCGCGTCCATCGACCACATCGCTCCCGACCTCACCACCGACGGCTTCTACCGCCTTGACGACCCGACGCACTCGATCATCGACCCCGTTCGCCAGGCTGCCTACAACGCCTCCGCCAATCCCGTGAAGGCAGCTGGCCTCGCCATAGTCGCCTCGGCCGACGCCTTCCGCACCACCGGCTCCCGCGCCGCCGCTGAGTGCACGATGACCCGCGTCCTCACCCTAGCGCGCGAAAAATCTCTCACCGGCCACATGTCTTCCGGACAGGCGTACTACGTCCAGGGCTGGGTTGCAGGAGCCATCGCCATCGCCTATCTAAAGGTCCGCGAAGCCGCCAGCGTAACACCGGATCAGGCGACTCTCATCGGCAACTGGCTGCACGCGGTCGGTCAGCAGACGCGCGACTACTACGATCGGCACACGAAATCCGGCAACGGCAACAACCACCTCTACTGGGCCGGGGTGCAGCTAGCCGCGACCGGCGTCGCCGCAAACAATCGTTCCGACTACGACTGGGGCCTCGCCACTTACGATAACGGTGTCAATCAGATTCAGCCGGACGGCAGTCTCCCCCTCGAAATGGCCCGCGGCACGCGCGCGCTCCATTACCACCTTTACGCTATCGCGCCGCTCGTTCTGCTTGCGGAGTTCGGGGAAGCCAATCATCAGGACCTCTACGCACAAAAGAACGGCGCCATCCACCGTCTCATCAAGTTCTCCATCGCCGGCATCGCCGACCCCACTCCCTTCGCCAATGCCACCGGCGTAAAGCAGGAGCCCATCAACCGCCCCAGCGGCGACCAGATCGGCTGGGCCCCACCCTACGCGCGCCGTTTTCCCAACCCCACGCTATCGAAGTACATCGCGAACGCTCCCACGCTGAGCGTCTACTATCTCGGCGGTCTTCCTCCAGAGTGACGCGCGAAGCAGGAGTTAAGCCGGTGCGCTCTTCTTCCGCGTCCCCGCCGCCACTGCCCGCGTCTCACGCACCGGCCCCGTAGACTCGCGTACCACCAGCTCAGGATCGACCTTCACCGTATCCGGCTGCCGCTCTTTCGCCATCTTCTTCAGGAGCAGGTTCGCAGCCAGCATTCCCATCTGCACCAGCGGCTGTCGAATCGTCGTCAGGCTCGGCACGCAGTAGCTTGCCGACTGAATATCGTCGAACCCCAGCACCGAGACATCGCTCGGCACCTTCAGCCCCGCGTCGTGCAGCGCGCGCACGCAGCCGATCGCCGTAATGTCGTTGAAGCAAACCACGGCCGTGAAATCCCGCCGCCGCATCAGCAGTTGCTGCACCCCGGGATAGCCAAGCTCCGGCGACTGCATATCCTTATCCAGCCGAATCGTAAGCTCCGGGTCCACGCGAATCCCAAGCGTCCGCGCCACCTGCAGCGTGCACCGCCAGCGTGACGCCGAGTCGGACGAGAAATCCTGCCCCCGCATGAACGCAATCTGCCGATGCCCCAGCCTGTACAGATGCCCCAGCGCAAGCTCCGCCGCACGCTGGTGATTCAAAATGATGTTCGTCAATCCCGGCAGCGTCACATGCCCGGCCACCGCCACCGTAGGCGACAAAGGCGTCGTCTCCAGGTGCGTATCGATAGCCAGAATCCCTTCCACACCGCGCGCCTGCAGCAGCCTCGGATACTCAGCCACAAGGTCCTTGCGATGCCGATGGTGCGCCGTAAAAAAGAAGTAGCCTTCTTTCATGAACACTTCGCCCGCGCCGCTCAGCACCTGCGAGTGATAACCCTCGCCAAACTCCGGCAGAAGGATACCGATCGTGCATGTATTCATGCCTTGCAGCGATCGCGCGATCAGGTTGGGACGATAACCAAACTTGCGCGCGGCCGCCTTCACCCGCTCCCGCGTCACCTGCGGTATCGACCGGTTCGGCGCGTTGTTCAGGACGAAAGAAACAGTGGCCGGGCTAAGGTCCAGGTACTCCGCCAGCATCTTCAAGCTGACCGGTCGTCCTTGCCCGGTCTTCACAGGGTCGTTTGGCATAAGAGTTCAGTGCAAACAGTGTAGCCGAGCCCCGCCGCCCGCCAAATGTGACCAACAGCACAGGAAATCCCAAACTTTCGCGCCTCTTTCGTGGACTACTAGACAATCGTTTGTCTATCATGGAACGGCGC
>CAZZYB010000282.1:0-1088 GCA_964658125.1 uncultured Acetobacteraceae bacterium
GCGTGGTGGTGAAGGGCGCGAACTATGCGCACTACCAGGTGCTGGTCGACCGCTAAGTGCAGGGAGTAGGAAGTAGGGAGTAGCGAGAGGCCGGAGTGGTGGGTGCTCCGGCCTTTTTGCGGCTGCGGAGGAGAAGCAGGTCCTTCCCCTTCGACTTCGCTCAGGGCCAAGGATGACATTTTCACGAGGGACAGGTGAGTGATGGGATATTTGTTGCCGGCAGAGTATGCGGCTTATGGGCTGACGACGGAGACCGCGGATGCCTGGGTGAATGCGGCGTCGGCGATGATGGAAGCGTTTTGCAGGCGGCCTTCGTTGATCGCGACGAGCTATGTGGAACGGCTGAGGGTGGGGCGGTCTTCGTTGGCGGTGAGATTGAGCTATGGGCCGCTGATAAGCGTCGATAGCGTGAGAGCGCGGTTTGGACGGGATGAAGGTGCGTGGTCGTTAGGCGCGGCGGCAGCAGCGTTTTGTAGGCCGGGGACATGGACTGCGATCGATGTTTCTACGCTGGACGTGGATGGTGCGATGGGTGAAGTTCGATTGCCGTGGAATGTGCTGGGTGTGCCTTATCACGAGGTTGAAGTTACTTACACCGCAGGTGTGGTTGTCGCGACGGACGGGCTGAAGGTGGCTTGCGCTCAGATTGTGAAGAATGCGCAGGCGACTCCGGGACTGAATGTTAAGTCGAGCCGGGTAGACACGCTGCAGATGGAGTACTTCAGCGATTCGTTGCTGGATAAGCAGGTGCAGGCGCTGCTGCGGCCTTATGTTGCGGAAAGGCTGGGCTAACTGTGGCCGATCTTCTGGAGGCGGGGGAAGGCGCGGCGCGGGTGGCTGAGACACTATTGCGCGGTGTGGGTGGGCGGGCGGTTTTGCTCAGGCTGCCGCTGGCTGCGGCGGGCGGCGATGTGTCGGAGCAGTTGGGGTTGGCTGTTCCGGAGTTCAACGATGTGGAGCTGGCGCCCTGTGTGTTTCGCAAGGCGGGTACGAGGGGTGAACTGCTGGTGTCCGCGGCGGCCGTGTTGAAGGTGGTGGGGTCGCTGGAGTTTGACTCGGCGGTGGTGTTGTTCAAGACGGCGATGGGT
>CAZZYB010000282.1:1098-1567 GCA_964658125.1 uncultured Acetobacteraceae bacterium
GATCGAGGGTGTGGTTTCTGTGGAGTCGGTGGGTGTGGCGGTTTGTTATCGGCTGGGGTTGAAGGCTGCTTTGGGTTTCTGAGACGGAGCTTCACGCCATCCACAGAGTCTCGCGCTCAGTTTCGAGTTGCCAGTTCCGAGTGCCAGTGGTGCAAGTTTGGGGGAGAGATGCAGAACGCGAAGGATACGTTCTACGAAGTGTTGCGAGATCGTGTTTCGGCGGCAGATGCTGCGCTCACGGTGGTGGTGCGAGGGGTTGTGCGGCCGGGTGTGGTCGTGGATGAGAACGAGCTGGCGGGCTCGGCGGAGATGCGCGATTGCTTTCGGATGCGGTGGACGAGTTTGCAGGTGGGCGGTGAGGGTGCGGCGCCGCTGGCGACGATGCGGTGCGAGATCCGCTACGGCACCGCGGGGTCGGTGGGAGCCGGCGGTCTGGATCGAGGGCGGGCGCTCGCGGGGATGGATGCGG
>CAZZYB010000282.1:1577-5853 GCA_964658125.1 uncultured Acetobacteraceae bacterium
TGTTGAAGCTACACCGCAAACGGCGGTGAAGAAAAACTTTGCCGCCCTGGCTGGTGGTGGCGCGGTGAGCTTGATGGGTTCGCAGATCTGGTGGGGCGATGTGGTGTTTGGGGCAGTGAGCGAAGATGCCGGTGAGATTAGGCGGACGGCCACGGTTGATGTTTGGAGCTACCAGGAAGCGGGTGAGGTTTGAGCGATGCGGGAGTTGAAGCAGCGTCTCCTGTGGTGCGGAGAGTGCGCGCGTATTTTGCACCGGTGAACCGGGCTTTGGCGCAGCCGGTCTTGTTTGACGCGGCGCAGAGCGGGGGCTTTGCAGTGGATGCGCCGCCGGCTCCGTGGGTCGACCTGGGGTGGGTGTATGGGTTTTCGCGGAAGTGCGGGACTAAGGTTGAAGCGATTCGAACGGGAGCACCGGCAGTGGCGCAGTTGCAGGTGAGGACCGAGATCGAGGCGGAGTTGTCGCTTGAGTTTGGGAGTTGGGGGAAGGTCCAACTGGCGCTGGCGGCGGGAGCTCAGCAGATGAATCTGCTTCGCACCGCGACGGGAGTTGCGGCTGCAGGATCGGGTGGGACCGCGGTTGCGGCGACAGCGCTGATGGCGGGGTCGACTGCTAGTTTGCTGCAATTGGGAGCAGGTGTTGGTGGGTTCTCGGTGGGCCAGATCGTGGCGGTCGATGTGGACTATGCGGGTGGCACTGGATATGTCGGCAGCGGTGTGAGTGGGGCTTATTTGCGAACGGCTGTGACAGATGTGGACTACGTTCGGCGCGTGACATTGAATGTGGCGCGGATTGTGGCGATCAGCGGAGGTGCGGTGAGTTTAGCTGCTCCTTTGATTGCGGGGATACCTGCGAGTGGGATGAAGGTTAGCGCGGTGATGGGGTTTTGCGATCGCGAGGGTTCGAGCTTCTTTCAGGAGTGGTCTGGGTTGTTTGTGATGGAGGGTCAGCAGGGTGAGAGGGTGGTGCTGCACTATCCGCGGCTGCAGACGATGAGCGGGGCGGCGGAAGCTTCGGTGACGAACGGTGGGTTGGAGACGGTGCGCCTGGCAGCGGCGTTTCGCGCGCTGCCGGTGAGAGATGCGGTCGATGGGGAGCAGGTGGTTTGCTTCCGAAGTTATCTGCCTGGTTAGGATGAACGGCCACGGCGAACAAGCGAGTTTGGGGGAAGAGTGATGGGTGGATTTAAGCGGGGATGGATGCTGGTCAGCGTCCTGATGGCGATCCTGGTGAGAGTGTCGCTCGCGCAGGTGGCGACGACAACGGTCCAGGATACGGTGTATCGCGCGGACGGCAGCGTAGCCGGCGGGACAGTGCTGATTAGCTGGGGGGCTTTCACGACTGCGGCGGGAAGTGCTGTTCCGGCGGGGACGACTTCGGTGACGATCAGCTCGGGTGGTCTGTTGACGGTGGCGCTCGCACCGAACGCTGGCGCTAATCCGATGGGGAGTTACTATACGGCGGTTTACCACCTGAATGATGGGAGCACCAGTCGCGAGTACTGGGTGGTTCCGGTGAGTGTTGCCGGGAGTGCGGCGGCGCGGCTGAGTGCTATTCGCAATACGGTGCTGCCGACCAGCGTGGCGATGCAGACTGTGTCGAAGAGTTATGTGGATACAGCGATCGCGGCGGCGGTGACGGGACATCCTTTGGCTAGTTCGCCGTATGTAGCGAAGTCTGGGGACACGATGACCGGGCCGCTGGTGCTTCCCGGCGATCCGGTGAGTGATAACGAGGCAGCGGACAAGCATTATGTGGATGTGAACTCGGCGGCGATTGCGGCGGGGCTGGGGCGCAAGGTGGATGAGTTGCCAGGAACTACGCAGATTGTGGCGCAACCGGCTGGAACGCAGCTTGGAGTCAACAACTTCAACGGAGCCTTGTACTCGAGCCAGTATGTCAGCTTGAGCGGCACAAGCGGAATCGCGAATGCGCTGGCTAGCCCTGACTGTATTGGTGGTTGCGATGTGCGAGTGGAACAGACTTATAGCTCTGCTGAAACTTTCGACTACACGCAATTTCCAGACAAGGGTCGGGTGACGGACAGCCGCGGAGGCAGTGTGGCTGAGACGGCTTTGAATGCCTTCAATCCCACGTTCAGCGGTCTTAGTGTGGGCCGGGACCTGACACTTATAAGTACTTTGCCGGCGGCAAGTATAAAGGCTGCTTATCCGGTGGCCAACCAGATTGATGCTGTCACTTTGCGGCTTTCCAACGTGGGTCTGGCTGGGGGATCGAACCAATTTCCTGAAGAGATTGAGTCGAGCGTGCCCTACTTCAAGAACTCTTATTCGGCGACGCTAATTACTGGAAGTTATAACGCGGCCGGTCAGCATAATTTGAATAACAACATTACTTCCTGCTATGGAGTTGGGGATTGTCTGCTGGGGTCGCAGATACTTCGCGCTTCGGGTGGGATTAGAGATTCGGCGGATGAGGGGGCTCATCCTTTCGACCTGCAGATCGGCGAGGATCTCCAGGTATTTATCGGCAACTGTGCTTCGGGCTGCGCGACTGGATCGACGTTGCTGATGGTCAACGCGACGCGAGATGGAGGGACCCAAGGCGAAGGGCGATTCCTGATCGACAAGAATCCTGCCAAGACTTTGACTGGTGGGGCGTTGATCGGGGGGCAGCTCGCTTCTCCTTTCGCGAAGGCGGACTTCAGCGGCACGAGCTTTGCAGTCAGCGTGTTTCTGACGACCACTACTGCTGCTCTTTCACAGGCGAGCAACCTTGCGCCGGGAACAGTGACGGTGGGAATTGCTACGAGCGGGGTTACAGCGGGTTTTTCGACAAATACTGCGGCGCTGCCTGCGGGTTCGGGAGTTGCGTGCGTCGCTGATCCGCATCCGTTAGGGGGACCGGGGATTGCGAACTTTGAGACGGCCAGCTATACGGTGATCGACGGGACACATCTGCGGCTGGTGCTGAATAAGGTGCATGGAGCAGGGGCGATGATCTCGGTGGGGGGTCTGTGCGGCTACGGCCTGGAGCAGACGGTGGATACGCTGGCGCAGATTCGCCAGGTATTTCCGGTGATGGGTTCGACCAGTGCGACGGAGCTCTACTACGTGGATGCGATGACTGCAATTGTGGGCATGCCTCAGTCGACGAGTGCCTTTCAAAATATCCTGCGGAACGTCGCTTCAATTTCTCGGACAGCGAATGTGGTGTCTGTGACGCTGACGGGAAATCTAATAGATTTTAGCGGTGTTACTTTCGCTATGAGTGGAGTAGCGGACTCCAGTTACAACGGCAGCTACGCCGTTACTTCTACCGGACCGAACACGTTGACTTATCCGAATACCGGGCCCAATAGCACGAGCTCCGGGGGCACGCTTACGTTTCTGACGGGCGGGTATGTTCTTTATCCGATGGCGGAGGTGTTGAGTGTGTTCGATCCGACGACCAAAGCCGTTGACGGCTATATGCAACTGGCGGCCAATACTGTGCCCTGGGCGGTGGGCGACGCGTTGGAGCAGCCGCATTATTTTCAGGAGAACGTTAGCGCGGATATCGAGCAGATAACGCAATATACGCCGCGGCCGCTGGGTGCCGTGCATCCGGGGATGCAGTACCTGGGGGTGGTGGGACCCGGAATGAGTGGGTGGACGGTTCAAAACGGCGAGCCGACGAGCGACTATCTGGGTAATGGGGGGCTGCACAGTCTTCCGGACACGGCTTATCAAGCTCTGGGCGCGTGGAACAGCATTCTGTCTACGCAAGCCGGCGACGTTTCACTGTTCCGTGTTAGTTGCAATTCACATGGATGCAATCGGTTCGATTCGACTTATGCCCTGTTTGCGTTGAATAGCGCTACGGGCGTGGACCAGTTGGTGTATTCGCCTCAATCGAGCACGGTGTCATGGTTCCTGGGGAGTGGGGCGTATACGTTCACTCCGACGAGCTTTACGGCTCCTGTGATCAACGTGGGTACATTGAACGCGACCACGATCAACGGAGGGGTGAACGGTTCGGCTATAACGACGGGAACGATTTCAGCGGCGCGCCTGCCGATTTTTGGAGCTAGTGGAACGAGCCATAGCGCGGGCATTGTGCCTGATCCAGGGGCGACAGCCGGAGCTACAAGGTTCCTGCGCGAGGATGGGACGTTCGCAGTGCCTGCTGGCGGCGGCGGTGTTGGAGGTGGAACACCGACGATCGCAGTTGGCGCAGCGGCGGGAACTGGAGCTTCGGCGACTGTTGCTGGAAATAACGTGAATGGCGTGATTTCAGTGGTTACGGGAACGAGCACCACGGCGACTGCGACGTTGG
>CAZZYB010000283.1:0-5822 GCA_964658125.1 uncultured Acetobacteraceae bacterium
CAGCACCTACACCGCAAAACAATGGAGGCGGTAGCCGTAACTACTCCGCTCCGAGCAGCGGCGGCGGGAACTACGGTGGCGGCGCTCGCCAAAGCGCTCCCAGCGGCGGAGGTGGTGGTGGCTTCCACGGCGGCGGTGGCACTGGCGGTGGCGGAGGTTCCCACGGTGGTGGTGGCGGTCGCCGCTAACACCTGACGCAATCCAATAAGAAGGGCTGAGGACAACTTCCTCAGCCCTTCTTATTTAAGTCACCTTCTGTGAAGGCGGAGATCTGCGTCACGCGCGCCACTACCTCTTAGCCAATCCAACCACGATCCCCGCGATCCTCTCCACCGCCCCCGGCAAGGCCAAATCGCGCGCTCGGGTTCCCATCTCCCGCAGGGTCTGCGGCGAGAGCAACAATCTCAGTAGCTCCTCCAATAACCCCTCCGGAGTTAACTGCGGTTGCAACAACATCACTGCTGCTCCTGCCTCCGCAAATACCTCCGCATTCTTTCGCTGATGATCGTCCGCAGCCTGCGGAAATGGCACCAGCAGCGAAGGCTTACCCGCGGCCGCTAGCTCCGCGACCGTGCTCCCCGATCGGGCCAGCACAAGGTCACAAGCCGCATATTGCGCGGGCATGTCCGTCAGAAACGCCTCCACGGACCAGCGCGACGGATTGGCCCCGCTGGCCGCATAACCGCCGCGTGTTTCGTCCAACTGTCTAGGGCCTGCCTGGTGCACAATCGAGAGCCCCGGTACAGCTTCCAGCAGCCTCACCGCAATCTTCGGCAGCGTGTCGTTGAACACCCGGGCGCCCTGACTTCCCGCCGTAATCAACAACCTTGGCGGCACGCCTTCAGGCCGCGGTGCAATCTCAAAAATCTCCTGCCGCACCGGCACACCCGTCACGACCGCATTGCGAAAGTAAGCGGCTGTCCGCACAAAGCTAACCGCAGCGGCACTCACATGCTTGCCCACCAAGCGGTTCGCCAACCCCGGCACGGCGTTGGGCTCATAAGCCATGGTCGGCACGCGGAGCAGCACCGCAGCCATCATCGCCGGGCCACTCGCATAGCCGCCGACACCTACGACCACATCGGGCTTGAAGTCCCTCAGCAAACCCACGCACCGCAAAATCCCCACCGGCAGATCGAGCATCGTCCGAGCCCGCGTCATCAGGCTTACATTCTTCAGCTGCCCCGACCGCACCAGCTCCAGCCGAAAACCTGCTTCCGGTACCAGCTTCGTTTCGAGCCCTTTCGCGGTGCCCACAAACCGCACCTCAGCCGCATGCCGGTCACGCAACTCGCGCCCAATGGCGAGGGCCGGAATCACATGCCCGCCCGTTCCACCACCGGCGATCATTACCCGCAGGCTCTTGCCCTCTGGACCCTGCACCTAAGCCGTCTCGCGCGTCACGTTCAGCAGCACGCCCATGCTCGCCAGCATCACAAACACGCTCGTCCCACCGGACGAAATAAACGGCAGCGGAATGCCCTTCGTCGGCAGCAGCGCGATGACGACGCTCATGTTGAAGAACGCCTGCACTAGTACGGCAGTGGTCAAACCGAAGGCGAGGAAGCGCGCAAACGGATCGGTCGAAAGGATCGCCGCACGGAATCCGCGATACCCCAGGACGCAGAAAAGAATGACGATGCAGACCGCGCCAATCAGTCCCAGCTCTTCGCAGATCACCGCGAAGATGAAGTCTGTATGCGGCTCGGGGAGATAGAAGAGTTTTTGTACACCTTCCATCAAACCCTTGCCATGAATCCCCCCGGTACTCACCGCGATTAGCGACTGCAAAATATGGAATCCCGCGCCCTTCGGATCGGCTTCGGGATTCATGAAGACGATCATCCGCTGCTTGCGGAAACCAACATGAAACAGCAGGTAGTACATGATCGGAGCCGCCGCCGCAGCTGCGATCGCGAACCATTTCATCTGCATGCCCGCGAGGTAAAGCATCGCAAACAAAACCGCTGCGCAAACCATCGCCGTGCCGAGGTCCGGCTCTTTGACGATCAGCCCAATGAACACCAGCGGTGGCAGCACCGCCCGCAAGATCGTTCCTTTGAAGTCGTCCATGGTGTGAACGCGCGTCTGTAAAAACCACGCCAGGAACAGCACGATCACCGGCTTAGCGAGTTCCGAGGGCTGCAAGGTTGTTCCCGCCACGCGAATCCAGCGATGCGCTCCGTTCATCCCGCCCATGACGAAGACGCCCATCAACAGCAGGCCAGTCACTGCCATGAGTGAAAAAATCAACTTCGGATTGTTGTACTTTCTGTAGTCGACGCGCATCAGCGCGAACAGTGCAATCAACCCCAGCGCGACCCACCCGGCCTGCTTGCCGACAAACGCATACGACGACCCCGCCGTCTGTTTCGCCATCACAGCGGACGCGGAGAACACCATTACCAGCCCGAACAAGGCCAGCAACAGCACCGTGCCAAACAACCATTTATCTACACCAACCCGCTTCGCCATCGCAACCCATTCCGCAGCTTTACTTCAACCCATTTACGAGGTCCTTGAACACACGTCCACGGTGCTCGTAGTTCTCAAATTGATCGAAGCTCGCACACGCAGGAGCCAGCAACACCGTGTCGCCCGCGACCGCCGTCCGCCGCGCCAGCACCACTGCCCGCTCCATTGTTTCCGCTCTTTCTATCTTCACGACTCCAGCGAGTTGACGCTCAATCTTTTCTGCGGCTGAACCAATGGTGATAACCGTCTTGACACGCTCACGCAGCAGTGCCGCCATGGCCGCGTAATCGGAGTCCTTGTCCTTGCCGCCGAGAATCAAGTGAATCCCCCCCGCGAAGGACTCCACCGCCTTCAAAGTAGCGTCTACATTCGTCGCCTTCGAGTCGTTGAAGTAGCGCACGCCGTCAAGCTCCCGCACAAACTCCAGCCGGTGCTCCACCGCCTTGAACACGCGCACCGCGCTACGTATCACCTCAGCCTCTACGCCGGCCAATCTCGCCGCACAAACCGCCGCCAGCACGTTCTCGACATTGTGCGCGCCAGCCAGCGGAATCTCGACGACCGGCATCACGGCCTCCGGCTTGGCACCTTCGGTCGCTGCAAAGAAGATGATTTCGCCGCGGACGAACGCTCCCTGCTTCACCTGCCGCTTCGCGCTGAACCAGTAGATCTGTGCCTTGGTCTTGGCGGCGACCCTCTGCGTCGGGACATCCTCCGCGTTCAGCACAAGGAAGTCATCCGGTCCCTGGCGTTCGGTGATCCGCGCCTTGGCCGCTGCATACGCTTCAAAGGTTCCATGGCGATCAAGATGGTCGGGCGTGATATTCAACACCACCGCGATGCGGGGTTTGAACTCGACCGTCGTCTCCAACTGAAAGCTGGAAACTTCCAGCACGCTCCAGCTTGACGATGAACTCTCTCCAACCATCTCCGTGACTGGCCGCCCAATATTTCCCCCCACCAGCGTAGGCCGGCCGGCCGCCTTTAGAATTTCGCCCATCAAGGTTGTGGTCGTGGTCTTTCCATTGGACCCCGTTATCGCGACCACCTCACCCTGTAAGAACCTCCAGCCCAGTTCCATTTCGCCAATAACCGGCATCCCCATCGCGCGGACCTGCTTCAGTTCCGGCGTAGACATTGGCACGCCAGGGCTCACGACAATCAAATCCTGCCGCCGAAACGTGAGCAGGCCATGGCTCCCCGCCTCGACCACAATCCCCTGATCCACCAGCGAGGGTAGCTCGGCAATCAATGTAGCGGGTCGCGAATCGCTAACCGTAACCCGCGCCCCCCGCTCCTTCAGAAAACGTGCAGCCGCGAGGCCGCTCTTCCCTAACCCCACCACCAGCACGCGCTTGCCAGCAATTTCCATGCAGTCCTAATCTCGACTCTCTGCGTTGTCTTCAGCTCGCCCGTTGTCAGCGCACCAAGCGCAACGCCGCTGTTATCATCACAAATGTAGCAGTTGATGAGGGCCGACAGGATGACTCAAACACTCGAAGTCGAAATCGACGAGGCCGGTAATATCCATCCGATTGATGCCAGCGTTCGTCCCCCGGCTGGCCGCGCCACCCTCGTTTGGGATTCGGCGGGCCATGAGCTATATCAGCTATCGGAAAGTTCCTTGCAAGACTGGCTGCGCCCGGAAGAGGATGAGGCATGGGCTTATTTGCAGCCGGACAAGTTGTAATCGTTCCGTTCCCTTACTCCGATCTCAGCGGCCAGAAACTGCGCCCCGTTCTGCTCCTCGCGACCGCTGGGCATCAGGACTGGGTCATCTGTCAGATCACCAGCAATCCATTTACCGACCCCTCAGCAATCCCACTCACTCTGCACAGTTTCTCCGTGGGCGGCCTTCCGCACACAAGCTACATTCGGCCATCGAAGCTGTTCACGGCGAACCAGTCTCTGATCACGGGGCGTTCAGGAACGCTTAGAAGTGATGTTTTGCAAGAGGTGCGGGAAGCTGTGATCGCGGTCATCCAAGGTCCGTAGACCTACCTCAGCTTCAACGTCGTCAGCGCAAACAGCGCAAACACCAGCGCCAGAATCCAGAACCGCGTAATCACCTTTGACTCCGACCATCCACTCAACTCAAAGTGATGATGCAGCGGAGCCATTTTAAAAATTCTTTTACCGCCCCGCAGCTTGTAACTCCCTACTTGCAAAATAACGCTGAATGCTTCCAGAACAAATACTCCACCAATAAAAGGCAGCAGCAACTCTTGCTTGATCACCACCGCGACTGTAGAGATCGCGCCGCCCAGCGCCAGCGATCCAACGTCGCCCATAAATATTTCCGCCGGGTGCGCGTTGTACCAGAGGAACCCTATACTCGCGCCCACCATGGCGCCGCAGAACACCACAACCTCGCTCACCATGGGCATGCGCTGTAGCTCCAGGTAGTCGGAAAATACCGCGTGGCCGCTGACATAGGTCAACATTGTCAGAGCGCCAGCGGCAATAATCGTGCACCCAATCGCCAGCCCATCCAGACCATCGGTCAGATTCACCGCATTGCTGGACCCGGTAATTACGAGCATCACAAAAATCACGAAGGGCAAAAATGCGAGCGGCCAGAAATGCGGCGAACTCATCAGGCTGTCGATAATTAAATTCGGACGGTAACCTTTGATAAATGGCACCATTAACCGCGTCGAGTAAGTGCCCTGCCATCTCAGCACGACCAGACTAACCGCGACAGCACCGCTCACCAGGAACTGCAGCGCCAGTTTCTGTTTCGACGTCAGCCCAAGATTCCGTTTATTAATCACCTTGATGTAATCGTCAGCAAATCCTATCGCACCGAAGGCGAGCGTGGACCCCATTACCAGCCACACGAAGGGGTTCGAAAGATCGCTCCACAACAGCGTCGGTACGAGAATCGAAATGCAGATCAAAACGCCGCCCATTGTTGGCGTTCCACCTTTTGCCTGGTGACTCTGCGGACCTTCTTCGCGGATGTACTGTCCGATCTGGAAGCGCCGCAGCCGCTCGATGACGAAAGGCCCTATCAACAGCCCGATCAACAGCGCGGTCAAACTCGCAAAGACGCACCGAAACGTCACATACCGGAAGATCCGGAAGAGGCGGAAGTACACAAAAAGCTTTTGATAGAGCAACCAATAAAGCAACGATCTTCCTCGCTTACACTTCCGCTAACCCGTCCTGCCCATCTTATCCCTCAACGCATCCAGCGCACGCTCCAGCCGCACGCCCCGCGATGCTTTCAGCAACACCACGTCTCCCTCGCGCAGATTCTTCCAAAGCCATCCACCCGCCTCTTCCGGCGTCTCGACAAACTCAGCGAGTACGCCAGCGGCGCGTGCCGCGTCCACCAGCGACTG
>CAZZYB010000284.1:0-5819 GCA_964658125.1 uncultured Acetobacteraceae bacterium
CGTCCCCACCGCCGCCGGCATCGCCACGCTCAACAATATGGCCTCCTCCTTCAGCGCCACCAACCTGCAGCAGTACCTCAAGTACACTCCCGGAGCCAACTTCGCCGGCGGCGCCCAGGTCACCGGCGGCTCCGGAGGCAATGACAACGCCTGCGGCAACCAGGCCTCCGGCCCGCAGTTCCTTACCGTCACCAACTCCGCCGGCGCGCCCACCAACATCCCCCTCGGCAACTACGCCATCAACGCCCCCAACCCCACCATCTTCGACTCCCTCACCACCAGCGTTGACTACAACCTCAGCCAGAAGGACTCACTCCGCCTCCGCTACCTTTACAACAACGAAACCTTCACCGACACCAACACCGGTCTAAGCCTTCCCGCCTTCTACACCAGCGAACCCTTCAAGTTCCACCTCTTCGCCCTCTCCGAGTACCACGCCTTTACCCCCAACCTCACCAACGAATTCCGCATCGGCTTCAACCGCTACGCCAACACCATCACCGACGGCAACTTCACCTATCCCGGTCTCGACTCGTTCCCGACGTTCCAGTTCTTCGACCAGGGCACCATCTCCGTCGGTCCTGACCTCAACGCCCCACAGTTCACCGTCCAGAACCTCTACCAGGTCACGGACAACATCAGCTACGTCCTCGGCAAGCACGGCCTCAAGTTCGGCTTCGACGGCCGCAAGTACATTTCGCCCCAGGGCTTCACCCAGCGCGCTCGCGGAGACTACGAGTACAACCACGTCGACCAGTTCCTCCATGATCTCGCCCCCGACCAGAAGGGCTTCGCCGAGCGCTCCAGCGGAAACCACACCTACTATGGCGACCAGACAGCTTTCTACTTCTACGGCAACGACACCTGGCGCGCCACCTCCACCGTCACTCTGAACTTCGGCCTCCGCTACGAGTTCACCTCCGTTCCCA
Organism: uncultured Acetobacteraceae bacterium; assembly: GCA_964658125.1. Classification (GTDB taxonomy): domain Bacteria; phylum Acidobacteriota; class Terriglobia; order Terriglobales; family Acidobacteriaceae; genus Granulicella. The sequence continues at coordinate 930 of CAZZYB010000284.1, forward strand.
CTGGCGAGCGTTCCCAATCTCTCAACAACGCCGCTTCCGTCCCCGGCCTCATCACCTTCAGCACGCCGCAACCCACCTACACCAGCTTCGCTCCCCGCTTCGGCATCAACTGGGCGCCAGACGGCAAAACCTCAGTTCGCGCTGGCTACGGCATCGCCTACGACGTCCTCTTCGACAACCTCGGCACCCTCTCCTTCCCGCCCCAGTACTCCGCAACCGAGGACGTCGGAACGGCCGGCTTTGCTAACTACAACTCGCCTAACTTCCTCAAAAATGGCGGCCTGCCCCCAGGCACCGGCTCCGGAACCACCTCCTTCCCGTCCACTCCTGCCGGCCTCGCAGCTCAGCGCGCCGCTACCTCCGCGTATCTCCCCAACCAGATCGTCCCTTACGCCGAAACCTACACCCTCACGGTCCAGCGCACCTTCGGCTCCAACTACACCGCCGAGGTCGGCTACGCAGGTAACCGCGGCATACACCTCCCCACCCAGGACCAGCTCAACATCCAGCCCCGCGTAACGCCTGCCAACCAGCTGTTCACCCAGGCCGGCGGTAAAACCCTCGTTCCAGCTGGAAGCGCCACCACAACCCTCGCCGCCATCCAGGCAAACTCGAATATCGTTCCTGCCTTCCTGGCCGCGGGCTTTACAAGCAAGATCACCTCCTACCAGCCTTACTCCAGCTCCAACTACAACAGCCTGGTCGCCAACCTCACCCGCCGCTTCCAGCGCGGTCTACAGATGAACCTCTCCTACACCTGGTCGCGGACGATGGATGACGCCACCGCCGAAGTCTTCGCCACCGTCCTCACCCCGCGCCGCCCACAGGACTCGCGCTGCATCGCCTGCGATTACAGCCGTTCGGCCCTCGACCGCAGCCACCGCATCAGCCTCGAAGCCATCTACGATGTGCCTTTCTACAAGCACTCCGGCAGCTTCGTCATGCGTAACCTCGTGGGCAACTGGATGATCACGCCCACCTACACCTACGAGTCGCCTGAGTACGCGACCGTCCTCTCCGGCGTCAACTCCAACCTCAACGGCGACAGCGGATCCGCCATCGACCGCCCCATCATCAACCCCACCGGCGTCAAGGGCACCGGCTCCGACGTCACCGCCGTCACCAACGCCAACGGCGACACCGTCGGCTACACAGCCAACAACCCCAACGCCTATTACATCCAGGCCGGCCCCGGCACATTGCCTAACGCCGGCCGCAACACTCTCCCCACCCGCCCCATCGACAACGTCGATCTCGCCCTCTACAAGCGCCTCACCGTCCGCGAACACTACTCGCTCGAAGTCGGCGCCCAGGCCTTCAACGTCTTCAATCACGCCCAGTACATCCCCGGTACGGTGGACAACGTCAACACGACAACCTTTACGTCCACCTACGCCTTCCAGACAGTGGGCAACGCTTTCTTCAACCGCCCCGAAAAAGAATTCCTCAACAACGCCCGCACCATGCAGCTAACCGGCAAGATCACCTTCTAACCGCACCAACAACCGCATACGGGACGAGCTCAGGCTCGTCCCGTTCGCCTTTGTACCCCGCGCGTAAGCGCGGACTCGTAAGCCCAAATTCATCGCCTCGAAGATCGAGCATTCTTCGGAGGCAAGCCGACGGTAGGTACGGGCTTCAGGGGGTGCCGATCAGGTTACGTCTCGTGAAGGCGGTGGCTTCAGCCACCGCGTAAATCCCGCAAAATCAATCCGGCTTCAGCCGCTGAGGTAAGTCGCAGGCCCGCCGACGTCTTTTTTCAGCACCCTCTTCAGCCCCTACATTCGACTTGCGAGAACACTGCGGCTTGAGCCCCTGAGCGAATCCATGGACTTCCCCCGACACTGTCATCCACCGCGAACACTCCTCGTACGTTCGAATCCCTGAAGACCTCTACGGCAACTGACCGATCTTCGCCGCCGATGACGCCGCCGCAAGGGGCTGAATCGTCGGCGCAGCGAATCCAACCACCTCCGTCAGTTTCCCGCTCACGCTGTTGGAAACCCACACATTTCCAGACGCATCGATAGCCGCACCGCTAACGCCGCTGAACGAAGGTATCTGCGCTCCATAGTTCACACCCGAGCCGCCCGTATCCGGCGTCGCCGCCAGGGACAAGCGAAGCAGGTTGTCGGGCTGGTTGCTTCCGGAACCCGCACAACTCGCGCGGCAGTTCGGAATCAGGATCTGGCCCATACCATCGACCGCGGTCACCGCAGCCTTGTATAGACTCAGGTTGGTGTAAGGACTGCCTCCGCCGTTCAAACCGTCGAAAAACTCAATCTTGCTGAGCGATTTCGAACCGTCGTCGATGGTCAGAATCTCGTTCGATCCGTTGATCGCAATGCCAAGCGGCTGATTCAGCCCGCTCGGTGTGAAATTGTTCAGAAAGTTACCGTTAGTGTCGAATTGAAGGATGTTGTTACCTGCCGTACCGGCAAACCAGATGTTGCCGATGTTGTCAGTAGCAACCCCCGTCGTACCTCCGACGAAGAACGGAGACCCATTGATCACGTTGCCGTTAGGAGTGACCTCCACGACCGCGCCGCTATTGGTTGCCGTCGCCCATATCTCCCCCGCGTTATCGACCGCGATCCCATAGAAAGTATCAATACCGTAGGTTCCAGAATTGAAGGTTACCGGAAAGCCACTCTGCACGGCGCCGTTCGAGAGCAGCATCTTGCTCATCTCGTCTTGGGTATGCGTGCCGACCGCCTGGTTGAGCGAGTAGAGGTAAGTCCCGCTGGCATCGATCGCCAGACCCGTCGTGTTGTGAACGGTCGCGTTCGAGTAGGAGTGCAGGAAAGCTCCTGCCGGATCGTACTCGATGATGGAGTCGGTTGCCGTGCTGACCGAGCAGGACTGGCAGTTGGTCGTCCAGATGTTGCCGTTCTTGTCGATCACGACAGCCCCCGGCTGGATGACACTCACGCCCGGCGTAAAAGTGATGCCCAGCGCGAAGTCGTTGGGCTGCGCGCCGAGCGACGGTTGGAACGGTGCCACTGCTGCGGCCAGACTATAAAGAGTGCCCGTAGACGCTCCCGGAAACGCCGCAATGTTAATCAGAGCGCTCAGTGTGTTCTGCGGCGCAGGAGCGTTCGTCACAGTCGCATACGTGAAGAGCTGGACGCAGGCCGGGTCGGTCGCCGCAGCCGAGTTCACGCACGCCGCAATGATATTCGCCAGCGTGTTCACATACTGCTGCGGCGCCGCCCCGTTGCCTCCCGGTGTCGTCGCCAAGGCATCGCCGGTCGTCGAGTTGACCAGGTTCGTCACCGTCGCAAATGCGTTCCTCAACCCTGCTGCATTGCTCGCCGGGCTGCCCACATGTGTCGGGTCCACCATGAACGCATTCAGCGCGTACGCCATCGCAACCGTAGACACTTCGTTCATGTCGGTGAAGGTGGAAGCGTTTATACCGGCGCAGTCGCCCAGCGCCGCGGACATACCGATCGCCGTATTATTCGGCCCCACCGTTCCAGTCGGATTCCCACCCACTGCAAGCAGGTATACATACGTTCCTGAAGTACACGTAGTTGTCCCACCGTAATAGAAGTTGCCACCCGCATCGCTCGTGACATACGCATTCCCATTGCCGTCGGTCGTTGCTCCCGGCCCACCCACATTAAGCAGCGAAGTCGACGCACTCCCATAGCCGCCGCTCGGGTTTGCGGCGTACAGATAGACATGCGCACCCTGGACAGGTTGTTGCCCACCATGCAACGAGCCATGCGTGAGGGGCACAGCCAGGCTGGCGGGCGACGCTGTTTCGGACATGTTGGCACAGCCGGAAAGACAGACGAGCGCCACTGCGCACCCGCTCAAAGTTATGGATCGAAGGACAGACTGCGAAATAGATAAATGCACAGAGATCACCGTTGAATGGAAAGTTAGGTTGCGCTGGAGTGACGTAAAAGCGCTTGAGGCGCCCATAGCATTCCCCACTCTAGGCCTCAAGATGAACCCATATTCCATTTAGATAAGGAGAATGAAACGACTGGAACCGAAACGGAACTAAAAAATCATTCCCGTTCTTGCAATAAAATTTTCGCCCGACAAACCAGCACAAGAAATGCTCACCTGATCCAGGGCTACCACTTCTCCCGCCCACTCGCCCCAGCCCAGATGGCCACCTGGCTAAAGGACCACCGCGCCACCCCTCAACCAGCCCGCTTCCACGCCTGAGCTCATCCACGAAACCGTACATTTCGGTGACCAACTACCAATTTCTGTAGATGAACGGCCAGTAAATGAGGAAAACTGGACATAAACCCCACTTGCAGCGTGCCTTACGGACATCGCGGATTTTGGCAAAACAAATGCTACTTGAGTGGTAACTCGGGCGTCAGGCCTGCTTGAAGTGGCGGAACATTTCCATCGTCCTCAAGGCTCTGAACGCAATCTATTGACGACCCACTACCTTCTGCACGTTGAGGGTAGACCGGGATCGACTCTTGTCTCGATCTCGCCAACCCACAAGCGCTGTTCGCTCGCACCTGTGGCCAATTCCAGTGGACTGTCGCGCCAGCGTAAGCGTTGCTGGGTCGACCGGCGGTCTTTTCACCAACACTCCCCAACCGCGCGGATAGCGCGGCTCCGGGTCCAGCTTTAACCCCATCAGGAGCTCCAAAAATGAGGGAACTCATTACCTTTCTAAAGAAAGCCGTCTTCGGATTCGGCCTTCTAGGTATCGTCACCGCCATGGCCGTCACAGCCCAGGTAACCTCCACCAACGGCGGCGGTATTCAGGGAACCATCACCGACGCCTCCGGTGCGGACATTCCAGGAGCGTCCGTGCTCATCACCAGCCGCGACACTGGATTCACCAAGACCGTCACCACCGACTCCGCCGGCTACTACAGCGTGGGTCCCATGAATCCGGGCAACTAT
>CAZZYB010000285.1:0-5783 GCA_964658125.1 uncultured Acetobacteraceae bacterium
GTCGCTGGCGCTGATGGGTACGGGAGTTTTTGGGCTTGGGGCTTCCGCCTTGCGCAGGCTGCGGCGGCAACGCGGTTAGAAGCGAAGCAGGTAGCTTGCCTTGATAAAGAACTGCCGCCCGTCGTCGAGATAACCGGCGCCGCGCGGCAGTATCGGTTGGGTCAGGTCGCAGGTACCGCCGGTGCGTGAGCATAGCTGGTGATTGAAGTTCTGCAGGTCGTTGTTGTAGCCAATGTAGATCGCGGTGCCGGGGTGGGGCAGCCAGGTCAGCAACGCCTGGGTCTGCACCTGCTTGGTGCGTGGGATGGAGGTTTCGGCGGGGTTGGCGAGGGTGGAGTCGTACTCGACGATGACCCTGGCGGAGAGTGCGCGCGTGAACTGGTAGTTGAGCTTGGTGCGGAAGGTCTGGCTCTCGTAGACGAGCTGGCCGTCGCGCACGGAGTGGTCGCGATCGAGGAGATAGGTGTTGTCTACTGTGAGTTGCTCGATCGGCTGGAGCGTGAACAGAAACTGCACGTTGTCCTGATGCATCAGCGACGGTGTGGCGCCGGCGATGGGGTTGTAGTTGACGTTACCGCCGTGGAGCCATTGAAGATTGAAGTTGAACTGCGCGAGAGGAGCGCCGCGCACCACTCCGCCGACAAAGTTTTCGGTGAAATTGATGCTATGGCTGAGCGCGTACCCGTTCTGCGGCCCGACTGTATCGGAGTTCTCTCCGATTAGCGGCGCGATGACCAGGTTGCGGGGCAGGAGCCAGAACGGGTCGAAAGTTGTGTAGTGAAAGATGCGATTGTTCTGGTGATCGAAGGCGAGGTTCTGGTTGAGTTCGAGGCCGAAGCTCTGCACCACGCTGTGTTTTGGATACCACTGATAGTTGGCGTGGGTGTGGTTGTCGCGGAAGTTCGAGGTCTGGATGAAGCCGACCTGGCTTTGGAAGTTGGTGCTGTAGTCCTTGAACTGGGTGCTGAAGTTGAGGGCGTGGCCGTTGCGGTTGATTTCAAGAATGCTGGCGGGGCCTGCGGCGTAGCCAGTCGGAAACACGGTTGCGGCGGTGGCCGTGCCGCCTTTGGTGGAGCTTTCGACTGTCTGCCCGAGCACGGTCCACTTATCGCCCAGGCGGGCATTGAAGTCGATGCCGCCGACGCGGTTCCAACCACCGCCGAACTCTTCGTCCGTGTACATGAGGCCGACGCTGGAGTTCTTGCCGATGTCCTCGGAGACGCGGCCGACGAAGAAGCCGGCGCGTTTGCTGTAGAGCGGGTCGGTCTGCGGCACGGTCTGGCCGGGCTCGCGGTCATCGATGGCGAGGATGCCGAGGTTGGTCCTTCCAATCTTGCCGGTGATGCGTGCGCCGTACTCCGGACGGATGATGTTGCGCGTGTAGAGGAGCGTGATTGGCGTCGAGAAGTAGTTGGCGTTTTCGAGGAAGAAGGGGCGCAGTTCTGGGAAGTAGACGGGGTAGCGCTGGTTGACGGTGAACTGCGGCTGGTCGGATTCTACGTCGCTGAAGTCGGGATTTACCGTGGCGTCGAAGACGATGGAGTCCTTGAGGATTGCCTTCACTTCCCCGCCCGCCGTGCCTTCGAACTTGCGCGAACTGAAGAAGGGATTGTTGGGGTCGAGGTTGAGGAGCGTCTTCTCGTTCTGCCCCAGAACATAAGGATTGACCTGGATATTGCGCGACCCGGTGACGCCTTCGATGCCGTGCAGTGTGCCTTCCTGGCTTAGAACGCCGGAGATGTTGGTGGCGACGCGCGGCCAGTAATCGACTTCGCTGTTGCGCGGAAAGTTGCGCGAAAACACTACGCCCCAGTCGGAGCCGAGACCGCGAAAGCGCAGGCTGCGGAATGGGATTGCGATCAGGGCAAGCCAGCCTTCGGGAGTGGTGCGGCCCTCGGAGTCCCAGATCTGGTCGTAGCTGTAGTCTGTGCCGTCGGACTCGCTCCAGGCTGCGTCGGCTTGAACGCCGAAGGAGTTGACGCTGAAGAGGACGCCGCGGCGGCGGTCCTGGAAAGGGTCGAGGAGGACGCTGACGTTGTCGTCTGTGAGAATGTTTTCGCGACGAGCCAGGTGGCCGCGAATCTGGCTGGGGTGGCGGTCGTGGCAGATGAACACCATGTACAGGGCGGTGCTGGTGTGACCCATCCAGACCTCCGTCTTCTCGGTCGCTGCGGCACCGTCTACGGGGGCGTTTTGAATGAATCCGGACACCTCGGCGAGCTTTCCGCGCAGCTCCGGCGATGGAGCCATGCCGGCGAAGTCGGAGAGGTGCAGAGGTTGGTCGAGCAGCGGTACCTTCACATCGCTGGGCTGCGCTGGGGCGGGGCGCTCCACTGTGGCAATCGGCGCATTCGCCTGCTGTGCCCTGCCTGCACCGCAAAGTATTCCCATGGCGACAATCACACCCGCCACACCATCGGTTTTCCAGCCCTTCAGCACTCTCACCTCGCCCAGATCGGGGCGCGAGATCATGCGGTCGAGCCCATTTCAACTACGTCTTTTATACGCTGGAAGTTCCAGATGGGTTGCGCCGCCGCGAGAGCACTGCGCGGAGAAGAAGAAATGGAACCCACCCTGCCGCCAAGCACGATGGGATGCAGCGGATCGGCTGACTTCGGTCAGTGTTTGCCGATCTGCAATAAACTGGTCGGGATGAATCTCGACAATATCCAGAATGCTCTGCGTGACGCCAACCTTGACGGCTGGCTCTTCTATGACCACCACCACCGCGACCCGATTGCTTATCGCATTCTTGGGTTGGACGCTCAGAGCTTTGTGTCGCGGCGCTGGTACTACTTCGTGCCTGCGCATGGTGAGCCGCAAAAGCTCGTGCACCGGATCGAAGCGGGCAAGCTGGACGCGGTTCCGGGGGTGAAGCACGCTTACTCGTCGTGGCAGGAGCTGGAGCGCGAGCTTGAGGCGATGCTTTCCGGAGCGACGAAGATTGCGATGCAGTACTCGCCGCGCAACGCGATCATGTATGTGTCGATGGTCGATGCGGGGACGATTGAAGTGCTGCGCGGGATGGGCAAGGATGTGGTCAGCTCCGCCGATCTTGTAAGTCAGTTCGAGGCCGTGCTGACCGAGGAGCAGATAAGGACGCATTACGAGGCGCAGGCGAAGCTGGACGGCGTGCTGGCTGCGGCGTGGAAGTTTATTGGGGCGGGTGTGCGCGCGGGGAGCGCTGTCGGGGAGCATGATGTGGTGCAATTTTTGCTGCGCGGTATCGAGCGGGAAGGCTTGTTTACAGACCATGGGCCGAACTGCAGCGTGGGGCCGAATTCCGCAGACTCGCACTATGAGCCAACGGCGGAGTCTTCGCGGATGATCAAGACGGGTGACTTTGTGCTGATCGATGTGTGGGCGAAGCTGGCGAATCGGCCGGAGGCGGTGTGGTACGACATTACGTGGACGGGTGTGGTGGGGCGTGAACCGACGGAGCGCGAACGGCTGATTTTTGACACGGTGCGCGATGCGCGGGATGCTTCGATTGCGGTGATTGAGGCGGCGTATGCTGCGGGGCGTCCAATTGCCGGCTGGGAGGCTGACGATGCTTCGCGAGGGCTGATTCGCGCCGCAGGATTTGGGGATCAGTTTACGCACCGCACAGGGCACAACATTGCCACTGAACTGCATGGGAATGGGGCGCATCTTGACAACCTGGAGACGCATGATGAGCGGCTAATTTTGCCGAATACGTGCTTCTCGGTTGAGCCGGGCATTTACTTTCCGGGAGAGTTTGGCGTGCGCAATGAAGTGAACATGATGACTCGGCCGGGTAAGGCGGTGGTCACCGGGCCAAGGCAGAATGAGTTGGTTCGGATCTGACTAGCGGCGAAGCTTGAGAGCAAACTGGACTACGCGGGGATCTGTGGTGGTGCTGGTGATGCTGCCGAATGCGGCGGACCCGAAGGAGCCGTTGGGCTGCGAAAAGGCTGGGGTGTTGGTGAGGTCGAACATCTCCGCGCGGAATTCGATGTCGGTCTTTTCGCCGATCGTGGTGTGCTTTACGAGCGCTACGTCGGCGTCGCGATAGGCGGGGCCTCGGACGGGATTTCGTGAGGCGTTGCCGAAGGTGAACTGCGGGGCTGTGGAGAAGGCTGCGGTGTTGAAGAAGTGCTGCGGCGTGCGGTCGTTGGAAGCGAGCGCGGGGTTGGCGTTGATGTTGGGGCGCTGCAGGACTACGCTGGCGAAGCTATTGTTGTTAGTGGCCTGCGTCACGGTGACGGGCATGCCGCTTTGTAGCGTGACGATAGTGTTTACGGCCCAGCCGCCGAGCGCGATGGTGGCGAGGTGGTGGCCACGAAATTTCGGGAGGTCGTAGACCGCGCTGAACGTGAGTACGTTCGGCATGTCGCCGTTGGAGGAGTCGCGTTCGAGATAGGGGCGGAAGGTGTCGGCGGCAATCAGCGAGGAACTGTTGGGGGACGAAAGGACGGTCGAGGAGAAGACCGAGGAAGCGTCGTCGATGAGCTTCGAGTGGGTGTAGGCGAAGAGCAGGTAGAGACCGTGGGAGACACGTTGCTCGAGCTTGGCTTCAAACGCGTTGTAGTTGGTTGTGCCGGTGTTGTTGCGGTAGGTGGCTACGTTTTGGAAGCGCGGGAAGGGTTTGAGTAGCTGCGCGGCCGCGATGGTTGGTGTGTTGAGGGTGTTGCCGGCGGGGAGTTGGCCGAAGTAAGGGTTGGTGACCTTGCCGGTGAGCGATGCGGGGTTGGTGAGGCCGGACATGATCTGCGCGGCGGTGAGTTGATTGAGGTTCGCGTCGGGGATGCCGACGTGGACGATGTGGGAGCCTACGTAAGCGATGTCGACGGAGAGGTTGTTGGTGAGCGAGCGCTGGATGGCGAGGTTCCACTGCTCGACGTAGCCTGAGCCTGCCGTGCGGTTGGCGGTGTAGACGCTTTGGCCGAGGCCGGCGTCTGGTGTGAGCGGGATGGGAGAGACTGTGGGGCCGTTCTTGAGTTGGAACGCTGCGACATAGCCGTCCTGCGTCTTCTGCTGCACGTTCTGGATGAACGGATATTGTGGGGTGGTGAAGGGCGTGGTGATGCCGCTCTGATCGATGAAGACGATACCGAAGCCGCTGCGGATGACGGTCTTTATGTCGGGAGAAAAGGCGAAGCCTACGCGGGGAGCGACGTTGGCCCAGTGGAGTTCACGGGCGCTGCGAGGGTTTCCGTTCTGGCCGAGGTAGTCGAGTTGCTGGGTGGCGAGGTTGAAGACGGCGCCCTGGTTGTGGGTTTCGGTAGAAGGCATGTGCAGCGTGTAGCGTGCGCCGATGTTGAGGGTGAGGCGCGGGCTGGTGCGCCAGTCGTCCTGTGTGAAGAACTCGTGGATGTAGTCGCGGGGGCGGATGGTGCGGGTTTGGAGGTCGATGGAGAAGGTGTCGACCTGGCCGAGGAGGAAGCTGGCGAGAGCGTTGCCGCCGGTCGCACCGGATGCTCCGGTGATGTCGGTGCCGGTGGTGGTGAAGGCGAAGGAGCCGGTGGGATTGGGGGGTGATATGGCGTTGAGTTCGTAGCGGCGGAGGTCGGCACCGAACTTGAAGGAGTGCGCGGCGTGGGTCCAGACGACGGTGTCGATGAGTTCGCCAACCGCTGTCTGGTAGCGCGCGGAGGTGCTGGCGGTTGCTCCGAGTTGCTGGAGTCCGGTGATGGTGACGAGCGGTAGAACGTTGTTGAAGGCCGCGTTGGTGGGGATTCCGGGAATGCCAAGCGCCGTTGACGCTGTGCTCGAAAGCTGCGCGCCGACCTGGGAGTTTCCGCGGCGCGTGTAGCCGATGC
>CAZZYB010000286.1:0-5768 GCA_964658125.1 uncultured Acetobacteraceae bacterium
ATCCGCCACCAACTCGCTCTGCAAATCCCCAACCACCGGCACAGTCACCTGGTCATCGACAACATAAGCGACGCGCCCCGACAGATCTACCGCAGCAACGGCGAGCGTCTCATCCATCGCCATCACAAAGTACCCAGCGCGCAGAATCCCCTTCTTATCCCCAAGAGCCTCAGCAAACGCCTCGCCCAACGCTATCCCGACATCTTCAACCGTGTGGTGCTGATCCACATCCAGGTCGCCCACGCACTTCAGTGTCAGATCGAACCCGCCATGCCGCGTAAACAACTCCAGCATGTGATCGAAGAAGCGGATGCCTGTCGAGACGGTATACGCGCCTTGCCCATCGATGTTGAGACGCAGCGAGATCTTTGTCTCCGTCGTATTTCGCTCCACGACGCCGATGCGCGCGTCGCTCACCGGCGCCACTCCCAATTCATTCACTAAATCGCTCATCGGTTCCTATCCCGCATCACCTTGGCGGACTCCGCGATCACATAGGCCAGCGCGGTTGCCATGAGGCATATCCAGATCACACCAGCAATGTGGTTGATGCGCATCAACGCCGGTGCTGCCGCGCTCATACATGCAACCGACGCGGCCAGAATAACGACCTTCCTGCGTTGCTCATTGTTGCCTTGTTCGTTAGATTCACTCATATTCATTGGCCCCTTGTGATTTGCCATTCGCCAGCACTGACTCCGCCGCCGTCCATCCCAGCTCCTGCAGCGACTCCCGCAGCGCCGCAATTCCCCGCGTCACATGTTCCTCGACACCGATCGTGATCCGCACATACCCATCGCAACCGGGGTCAGCCGAACGGTCCCGCAGCAGTACACCGCGTGTCCTCATTGCGGCAACCAACTCCTTATGGCGAGGCCCAATATCCATCAGTACAAAGTTCGCCGCACTCTTCCAGTGCCGTACGCCCAACTCATCCAGCGCCGCCTGCACACGGTCGCGTCCCGCATGTACTTGCGAAACATACCACTGCAAATATTCTTCGTCCGCCAGCGCCTCCGGCAGCACGGCCAGCGCAACGCCGTTGACGTTATACGGAGAGCTCACCTTGTGAAGGAAGGAGATCAGGCGAGCATCGCCTGCGAGCATTCCGACACGGAGATTCGCCAATCCATAAGCCTTCGAAAAGGTCCGCGCCACAAGCAGGTTCGGCACCTTGCTGGCATCGCCCATGGTCGTCTCGCCGTGAAAGTGGAAGTACGCCTCATCCACCATCAACACCGCATGAGGAGCCGCTTCCGCAATCTGCAACAGGTGTTCGCGATCCACTGTTGCGCCAGTCGGATTGTTTGGCGAAGCCACGATGATCAGCTTTGTGCGCGGTGTAATCGCCGCTAGGAACCGCTCAAAGGGAAATGCCAGGCTATCGTCCGCCTGCACACGCCGCAGACCGCTGGTCATCATGCTTATCGACACGTCGTACATGAAGAAGCTGGGTGTACAAACCAAGGCCTCGTCGCCTTCGTCGAGGAACGCGCAAGCCAGCAGATGGATTGCTTCATCGACGCCGTTGGTCAGCATGACCTCTTCCGGCTTGAGCCCGAAGTGCGCTGCCACGATACGCTCGGCAGGCTGGCGCTCGGGATAGATCGTCAGGCCCTCACTGGTGAGTTTCTGCAAGCGCGCAAACACTCGAGGACTCGGCGCGAACGTATTCTCGTTGAAGTCAAGCCGCAAGGCCTCGCGCCCCGCCAGCGGCGGATGATACTCCGGCATCGCCAGGACAGCCTTGCGCGGTTCCACCAAGATCTTCGCGACTTGTTCTTCGAGACCGCTAGCCATTCATTTAATCTCTACTTTCTAATTATGACTACCGCATCCTCACGCGCACGCTCTCCGCGTGTCCTACCAAACCTTCTGCCTCAGCCAGCGCAATGGTATGCGGTCCCACCTCTCGCAACGCGTCGCGCGTGTATTGCTGCACGGTGATAATCTTCACGAAATCCAGCACGCTCAGGCCACCGCGCACGCGACCATTGCGTCCAGTAGGCAGCACGTGGTTCGGTCCCGAGATGTAGTCGCCCATCGACTGTGGCGTGTGATGCCCGATGAACACCGAGCCCGCGTTCTTCACCCAGCGGACGTCCGCTCCCGCATCGACGGTCAGGTGCTCCGGTGCGAGGCGGTTGGTCAACTCATGCGCCTCTTCAACCGTCTTGGTCACGAAGGCAATCCCCTGCGCTGCAATCGCCTGTTCCGCAATGGCATTCCCCTGCGCCTGGCGCTTAACCTCGAGCGCGACCTCTTCAGCCAGCTCGGCCTTGCTCGTAATCAACACCGCGAGCGCCTCGGGATCGTGCTCCGCCTGCGCGACCAGATCAGCGGCGATTCCCGTTGGATCACCCTTCTCACTTGTGACGACGATCTCCGTCGGCCCAGCGGGCATATCGATTCCCGTTTCGTGCGAGACTGCAGTCTTCGCCGCGGTCACATACAAGTTCCCCGGCCCGACGATCTTGTCTACCGCGGCAATCGTCTCCGTGCCAAACGCCATCGCCGCGATCGCCTGCGCTCCGCCAATGCGATAGAACTCTGTCACACCCGCGAGGTGCGCGGCGGCCATCGTCTCCCGCGCGGGATTCGGCGAGCAGACCACGATGCGCTCTACGCCCGCTACATGAGCAGGCGTTGTCGTCATGAGGAGCGTGGACGGAAGCGGATATCGTCCTCCCGGCGCATAGCAACCGACCGACCCTAAAGGCCGAATAATCTGTCCAACTTCCATGCCATCGACAGGACGAAAGCTCCAGGCGCGTGGAAGCTGCTTCTCTGCGAAGGCGCGGATGTTCGCCTGCGCCAGTCTCATCGCGGCCTTCAGTTCCTCGCTGGTGCTCTCCCACGCGTCGCGCATCTCCTCGCGAGTGACCAGGAGCGGCTGATCCGGTCCGAGGCCGTCGAAGCGCACGGCGTACTCCCGGACCCCTTCGTCGCCGCCTTGTCGGACCTCCGCAAGGATCGTCCGCACCGTCACATCGACCTTTGCGGTATTTACCGCACCGCGCTTCTCGAGCTCCTTGATAGCAGCTTCCGCACGGCCTTGTGACTCGCCGAATGTTTTGAGAATCTTCATCGACTCGCTAACTCCTAACGCAACTTCGATGCTGGCGGCTGATAACCCGAGGGCGGGCGTGGACCGCCGCGTCCTGGCGAGCGCAGTTGCGACTGCATTACGCGGCGCTGCTGGCGCGAGCCGGTCAACACCACTCTCTTGGCTGAATCCGGCGTGGCGGGATAGACGCGCTTGGCATTCTTAGGGTCGATCACCACGGGGATCATTGCTCCAGGGGTGAACTTCTGTCCGGGTTCCACGCGTGAGCGAATCGTCACTTCGCGGGGCTCGCTTTCGGGCTCCTGGATGCGGAGGATGATCTTAAGCATGTTGACTTTGGCGAGTCCGCGCATCGGCTCGGTCTTCATGAGCGTGGCGTAAAGGACTAAACCGTCTTTCTGCGCGGCCTGCTCTCGACGGCGCTGAATCAGGAACATCGTTCCTGACGCGGCAGCGAAGACGAGAAGGATAATTCCGAGAATTTCAAACGTAATTTTCATAAGGTTTCCTGTGGTTACAACACCACTTTGCTAAGCGGATACTCGACGATGCCGGTTCCACCGGCAGCCTTCAGCTTAGGGATGACGTCGCGCACAACTGAGTGGTCGAGGATGGTGTTGAGCGCGACCCACTCCTCGTCTTTCAGATGCGAGATCGTTGGGGAGTTGATCGCGGGAAGGACTGCGAGAACCGCGTCGAGGTCGACCTTCCGGGCGTTGAGCATGAGGCCGACTTGAACCTGGGCGGCCATGGCGCCGTTGAGCATGAGCGAGAGGGTCTCGATCTTGCCGCGCTTCCACGGGTCGCTCCATGCTGCGCGGTTGGCGATCAGTTGGGTTTCGGACTCCATCAGGGTCTCCATGATGCGCAGACGGTTGGCGCGCAGCGAGCTTCCGGTCTCGGTGACCTCTACGATTGCGTCGGCGAGGGTTGGAGGCTTCACCTCGGTCGCTCCCCAGGAGAACTCGACCTTTACGGGGATGTTCTTCTCGGCGAAGTAGCGCTTGGTGAACTCGACCAGTTCAGTTGCGATCGTCTTGCCTGCGAGGTCTTCGGGCTTCTGGAAGGGGGAGTCTTCGGGCACCGCGAGTACCCACTTGACGCGGGTTCGGCTGGCCTTGGAGTAGGTGAGCGAAGTGACGCGCTCTACGTCGGAGTTGTTCTCCAGAACCCAGTCGTTGCCGGTTAGACCGGCGTCTAGCGCGCCGTGCTCGACGTAGCGAGCCATTTCCTGGGCGCGGACGAGCATGCATTCGATCTCGGCGTCGTCGATGGTGGGGAAGTAGCTGCGGCCGCTGGCGTAGATCCGCCAGCCGGCGCGTTCGAAGAGGGCTATTGTGGCGTCCTGGAGACTGCCTTTGGGAATGCCTAGCTTGAGCTTCTTGTCGGCCATCAGTTTGCCTCCATTGCGATCGGCTTGGTGAAGCAACTGACTGTGCCTTCGTGGCAGACGAGACCATCGCCCTCGACTTGTACGCGGAAGAGCAGGGCGTCGTTGTCGCAGTCGGTTGCGGCGGAGACGATGCGCAAGCGGTTACCGCTGGTTTCGCCCTTCATCCAGAGCTTGTTGCGGGTGCGCGACCAGAAGGTGACGAACCCCGATTCGAGCGTCTTTGTGTAGCTAAGCTCGTTGAGGAAACCTAGCATGAGGACTTCGCCGCTGGAGGCGTCCTGGACAATTCCGGCGACCATTCCGCCAGCCTTGTCGAAGTCAATAGAGGGTAGAGCTGCGACTGTCATGTTCATCCCTTTGCTGTTGCGTGTTGATGGACCGCAAGCAGCAAAAAGCCCGCTCGCGAAGTGTGCGCGTCTGCGGGCTTGATCTTGAATCCTGTTGTGCGTTCTGGCTTACTTCGCCGCACCGGACACAGCCCCCAACGCGCTTTGCGCATGGTGATGGTGGAGTCCGTGATGATGCAGCTGAACACTCATTACTCTCTACGCTATCGTCCTGGCTGCGCTGTGTCAACGTGGGGAGAGAAAGATAGTTGGCAAGTCCAAGCAGCGCGAGGATGCGTTCCGTGCATCTTTTTACAGGCGGCAACTGCCGCGGAGAGTTCCTCATGCCCGATTTACGCGTCTCGCCCGGCGAAGCTCAGGAAGATCAAGTTACAGCCGCTATCGAAAAGTACACCTCGCAGATTCCGTCCAGTGTTTATCTGGGCCTTGCGATCGCTTCCATCGCTGCATCAATGGCTTTCAAAGCCAGCAAGAAGGACCATGGCGCTCTGTTCGTGGGCCAGTGGGTTGCGCCTTTCCTGCTGCTTGGGATCTACAACAAGCTTGTCAAGCAGCATGGTTCCGATGCTGCGGTGAGCAAGGACGCTCCACGCTACTAGTTACTTCTAACGCTTGACCGAGAGCAGGATTTTGCTCGCCTCGCCGGTTTCGAGCAGGTGCATTGCCTGGTCGAACTGCGCGAGCGGCAAGCGGTGGGTGATCACCGGTGACAGATCGATTGCGCTGTCGCGCAATAACGCTTCCATCTGGAACCAGGTTTCGTACATTTTGCGGCCGTTTATGCCGTGGACTGTCGCGCCTTTGAAGATGACTGCGTTGGCGAGGTCCAACTCTACCGGGCGCGCTGGAATGCCGAGCAGCGAGGCGCGGCCACCCATGCGGAGGATGCGGAAACCCTGGCGGATGGCCGAAGGGTGGCCGGACATCTCCAGCATGACGTCGACTCCGTTGCCCGAGGTGT
>CAZZYB010000287.1:0-5768 GCA_964658125.1 uncultured Acetobacteraceae bacterium
GCCCGAGATGGCCGACGATAGTACCTATTACATCGATGTCGTTCAGTATCTGCTCGCGCATCCGTCGTCGGCGAATGCGACTTACTTGGAACCGGCACCGCCGGCGTCTCAATCGGACCACAGCGCGGCGCCGGTCACTACGGCTGACGGCTATTCGCTCACCGAATCCTTCTTCACCGGCGACCGGGCGATGCGCGAGTCCGGGTTTGACACCAGCTTTCGCTTTGGACCCTTTAGCGGCAGCACAGAGGACTATGCGCCGATCTGCCTGAATGCTCTGCTCTACAAATACGAGCGCGATGTCGCAGAGATCGAGAAGATTCTGAGCCGGCCCTCGCAGCACTTCCTCTCGCTCGCCAGTGCCCGCAAAGCCGCCATTAGTAAGCTCATGTGGGACGACCGCACTGGGCTCTTTGTTGACTACAACACCCGAACCCATACCCGCAGCGGCTACCGGTCCATCACCGCCTACTATGCCCTGTGGACAGGCCTGGCTAGTCGACAACAAGCCACACGACTGGCCGCCAACATCAAGCTGTTCGAGCATACCGGCGGGCTGGCTATGTCCACCACGCAAAGCGGCACGCAGTGGGATGCGCCGTTTGGGTGGGCGCCTACGAACTGGCTTGCGATCGATGGCCTGCGGCGCTACGGCTTCGACGCAGATGCCCGGCGCATTGCGCGTGAGTTCTCGACGACCATCGAAAACAACTTCGCGCTTGATCACACCATTCGTGAGAAGTACAACGTTGAAAGCGCCGACGCGAACGTGGCGGTCGCCGCAGGGTACAAGGCCAACGTCATCGGATTTGGCTGGACCAACGGTGTGTACCTGCAGATGGAAAAGCTCCTCGCCGCACCAGCGCCTGGACGCGATATCCTGCCTGCACACCATGGCACACACCTTCCCGCCAGCACGCCTTGAAGCTTTCTCCGACGGCGTCATCGCCGTCATCATCACGATCATGGTGCTGGAGTTGAAAGTGCCCCACGCCGATGGGCTTTCCGGCCTCCGCGAAGTGCTTCCGACGCTTGGGGTCTACGGGCTTTCATTTTTCTTTGTGGGGATCTACTGGGTGAATCACCATCTGCTGGTTCACCGCATCCGAGAAGCCTCGCCGCGTGTGCTTTGGGCCAATCTTGTGTGGCTTTTCTGCCTCTCGCTGCTGCCGTTTTTTACGGCTTATGTCCACGACAAGCACATGGACAGCTTCTCGGTTGCGCTGTATGCCGCGTCGCTCATGCTCACCGGGTTCGGCTTCATGCTGTTGCGCATGACCATCAACGATCGGCGACACGTCGAAGGCACATTCGAGCACGCCGACTTCGCAGTGCAGTTGAAGCATTGGGGATCGGTGGCCACGTACACGTTCTGCATCCCGCTCGCGTACCGGCACCCGCTGGTATCGCTCGCCGTCATCGGTCTCGTGACCCTCGTCTGGGTTGTCCCCACACTCGGCGTCGAGCGCTGCGACGACCGCGCCGGCCAACTGCCGAACCATTGAATCGCCACGTTTTCCGCAACAAATCGGCAACGGATGAAAGTGTCAGATCGAAGTGTCGCCGCAATGCTCTAAACTAACCCTCGGCATGAATCTGCAAGGCTGCGGTACCGCTCTGATCACTCCCTTCCGCCCTGATGGCGCGGTCGACGAACCCGCGCTGCACGCCCATGTCAACTGGCAGATCGCTAACGGCATCTCGTTGCTTGTTCCCTGCGGAACGACAGGCGAAGCTGCGACCCTCACGGAGCCCGAGTGGCTGCGCGTCATCGAAGTTACTGTAGCTGCTGCTGCCGGCCGCGTTCCGGTTTTTGCGGGGGCGACTCACAACGCCACGCACCAGGCCGTCGCGAACGCTCGAAAGCTGGCGCGTGTCTCCGGCCTCACGGGCATTCTTACGGCTAACCCGTATTACAACCGGCCAGGCCAGCGCGGGCAGTACGAGCATTTTAAAGCTATCGCCGAGGCCGTCAGTCTGCCGATCATCCTTTACAACATTCCCGGCCGCACGGGCGCCAACCTTGAGCCTGAAACCGTGCTGCGGCTGGCCGAAATTCCGAACATCGTGGGCATCAAGGAGTCCAGCGGTAACATGGCGCAGATCACCGAACTGCTCACACAGGCTCCGCGTGCGTTCCGCGTCTTTTCGGGGGATGACGCCCTGGCGTTGCCCACTCTGGCCGTCGGGGCGATGGGGCTGATCTCGGTGGCCTCGAACGCTATCCCGCAACAGATGTCGCAGATGGTCAGCTCCGCGCTGCACGACAACTGGATTGCCGCTCGGCGGACCAACCGCCACTACTTCCACTTCATGCAGGCATTATTCACGGAACCGAGTCCTGCGCCGATCAAGGCAGCGATGGCGATGCTTGGTAGAGGCAACGAAAACCTTCGATTGCCTATGGTGCCTGTCGCCTCCACGACCCGCCATAAGCTGGAAACTATTCTCGGCGAGCTCGGGCTGCTGCAGGATCAGCCTCACGCGAATCTGCGACTGTTCTAGAAACCCAAGCGCTTCGCTTTTCTGGTATTCTAATGCCGACGGTGCTGCGAATTGACGGGTACCGCGTTCAGATTTTTACAGACGATCATGTGCCTCCCCACGTGCATGTCTTCTCGAGAGGTTGCGAGTTGGTCGTGAATCTCAATTGCCCGGAGGAGTACGTCAGCATTCGCGAAAACGACGGTTTCAAGAAGCGCGAGATCCGCGATATCTTGATCCTCGTTCAAGCGAACCGTCCACACCTTTGCGAGGCCTGGGAGCAAATTCATGGCGACCTTTGAGCAGTATCTGGACGCAACCCTCGACGAACAGATTGGGGCCGCAAACGAGCGTTCTCGCCAACGCCTGCTGACCGAGCCGCACATTCTCAGGGTTCACTACGATCCGAAGCTTGGCCTGATCATCATCTCTCTGAGCACCGGCGCATGGTTCTCGTTCCGGCCCGAAGACGCACAAGGGCTGGACGGAGCCACAGCCGCACAACTTCAAAAAATCAACATTACGCCCTCAAAGTTCGGCATTGACTTCCCTCTCCTCGATGCCCAATTCGATATCACGGCCCTCATGCAGGGCCACTTCGGCTCTCGCAAATGGATGGCCGCTCGCCTTGGGGCAGCGGGGGGCGCTTCCCGTAGCAAGGCCAAAGTGTCCGCTGCCCGCGCTAACGGCAAACTGGGTGGGCGGCCCCGCAAGACCGGAAGCTAAACCTCGACACCGAGCCTGTCAGACAGGTATCGTTTCGTCGAGGTCCTCATGCACGCTACGCGTCGCGACATCTTCAAGTCTTCCCTGGCTTCAGCCGCCGCTGCTTTACTTCCCAAGCCCGCATGGCCCGTCCATCACAAGCCTTTGGCAGGGGAGATCAGGGCGAATATGGCGAAGCTGGATGCCGCAGCGGCTCTCCCGGTATTTCGTCGCGAACTCTTTCCTCATCCCGTCATCATCGACAGCATTGAGCTGCTTCACTACAAGAAGTCGTGGCTGTGCCGGGTTCGGTCGAAAGACGGGGCTGAGGGAATTTCCATTTCGAACGCGCAGCAGATGGTCTCGCTCTATCCCGTTTTCGTCGACCGTATCGCTCCCTTCTTCCTCGGCACCGATGCTCGCGACCTTGAACGCAGCCTCGACCTGGCGATGGTCTTTCAGAGCAACTACAAAGCTTCCGGCTTAGCCGTTTTTGTCCCGCTGGCCACGCTTGAGTTTGCGATTCTCGATATGTTTGGCAAGATGGCGAAGCTGCCGATCGGGCTCTTGATCTCGGACAAAATCTACAATCCAAAGATAGCCGTCTACCAGGCCAACGGCGAGCGATATATCACGCCCGAGCTCACCATTGAGCATCTGCAGCGGGACGTTGCTATCTCGAAGGCCAAGGCTATTAAGTTCAAGTTCGGCGGTCGTATGTCGCACGTTGAAACGCCGCCCGATCGCAGCGCGCGGCTTATTCCCATGGTGCGAAAGACGTTTGGCGACAGCATGGTGATCTCGGCCGACTCCAATGGATCGTATGGCGTGGATGAAGCGATTCGTATTGGCAAGATCATGCAGGATTACAACTACGCTTTCTACGAGGAGCCTGTGCCGTTCGACGACTACGACGGCCTGCAGCAGGTGGCGGATGCGCTCAATATTCCGATTGCGCTGGGCGAGCAGGAGCCCTCTACGTACAACTTCCGCCATGTGCTGGCGAACAACTCGGTGGGGATCGTGCAGCAGGACATGTTTTACTTCGGCGGCATGGTTCGCTGCATGAAGGTAGCGCGGATGGCTGCGGTGCTTGGGAAGCAGTGCATTCCGCACATCTCGTCGACCGGGCTGGGGTATCTGTACATGATGCATTTCGTTTCGGCCATCACGAACTCCGGGCCGTATCACGAGTTCAAGGAATTCAATAACGAGCTGCCCTACACCTGTGCTACCAGCACGCTTCGCTCGGATGATAGCGGTGTCATCGCCGTGCCCACGGACCCGGGAGTCGGCGTTGTGATCGACCCCGCGTACATGGCTAAGCACGAGGTGATGAAAGCTGTCCGGCCTGCCAACATGAAGGACGCTGAGTAGCCATGCTCCTGCACGTCCTTCTCTTCGCCGCCCCGCAGGCGCACACTTCGACACCAGTTTCTTCGCCTGCCCCAGCCGGCGAAGTCCTTTTCCCGCCTCACGGCGTGCCTCCGGAGGGCGTCGACCCTAAGGACACCTGCGCTAACGATGGCTTGCAGATCTCTGGCTCATCCATGCTCTCGCCGCGGAATGCAGCCCCGCTGTACCGATACAATCGACATATTCATGAATGACCTCGAACAGTCCATCGAACACTGGTTCGCGCAAGGCTCCGACGCTATAGGCAACAAAGACGCCCTAAAAGCCTTCCACGAATTACGCGACCGTCTTGAAGCAGGCACCGTTCGCTCCGCTGAGCCCGACCCCAGCTCCCCCACCGGCTGGCGCGTCAACGCCTGGGTCAAGCGCGGCATCCTGCTCGGCTTTCGCCTCGGCACGCTCGAAAACATGAACGGGAGCAATCCAGTTGCCCACCCCGCGCTGAGCTTCGTCGACAAGGCCACCTACCCCGTCCGCCGTTTCAACCCCAAGCAAGGCATTCGCATCGTCCCCGGCGGCAGTTCAGTCCGCTCCGGCGCATACCTCGCCGCCGGCGTCGTCATGATGCCCCCGGCCTACGTCAACGTCGGGGCCTACATCGACGAAGGCACGATGGTCGACTCGCATGCCTTGGTTGGTTCGTGCGCCCAGATTGGGAAGCGCGTTCACCTGTCTGCCGCTGCGCAGATCGGTGGCGTCCTGGAGCCCATCAACGCCTCGCCGGTCATCATCGAAGACGACGCCCTGATCGGCGGCAATACAGGCGTGTACGAAGGCACCATCGTCCGGGCCCGCTCGGTACTCGCTGCCGGTGTAATACTTACCCGCGGCACGCCGGTCTACGACCTGCCTAACAACACGATTCTGAAGGCTACGGCCGACGTGCCGCTGATTATTCCGGCCGGCGCGGTGGTGGTGCCCGGCTCCCGAGCTATCAGCACGGAACCGGGTAAATCGCTCGGCCTGAGCGTGTATACCCCGATCATCGTGAAATATCGTGATGAGAAAACGGATTTGTCTACGGCGCTGGAAGACTTGCTCAGATAGCGCTAAACCTTGCGGCGCGTTGACCCCGGCGCTGCGAAATGGCTATACTCAGTGAGGCAGGGCGGGAGTAGCTCAGTGGTAGAGTGCTTCCTTGCCAAGGAAGATGTCGCCGGTTC
>CAZZYB010000288.1:0-4230 GCA_964658125.1 uncultured Acetobacteraceae bacterium
TGTTTAAGAGGGTGTGCACATGGCGGGCAATTTGCAGGTCTTCCTGGCTGGCGATTGTGCGGATTGGGGTGGTGATGCCCAGGGAGGCTTGATTGCGAACGCGTTCGCTGTGTTCACCTATGCCGCCGGAGAAGATGAGAAGGTCTAGGCCGCCTAACTCTGCGGTGTAGGCGGCGATGGTTTTGCGGATAGCGGTGGTGAACATTTCGATGGCGAGGCGGGCTTCGGGGGTGTTGGAGGCTTCGAGTTCGCGCATGTCGGATGTGCCGCCGGAGATGGCTTTGAGGCCGGAGTCGTGGTTGAGGAGCTGCTCGAGGGCTTCGGCGTTCATGTGTTTGGCGCGCATGAGATAGAGCAGGACGCCGGGGTCGAGGTCTCCGGAGCGGGTGGCCATGGGGATGCCGCCGGTGGGGGTGAGGCCCATGGTGGTGTCGATGGAGCGGCCGGCGCGCAGGGCGCAGAGGCTGGCTCCGCTGCCGAGGTGGGCGATGATGGTGCGGTCGGGGATGGCGGCAAGCTGGTGGACGATGGACTCGTAGGAGAGGCCGTGGAAGCCGTAGCGGCGGATGCCTTCGTCGTATAGCTCGCGCGGGAGCGGGAAGCGGGCGGCGGCTTCGGGGATGGTGGTGTGGAAGGCCGTGTCGAAGCAGGCGAACTGGGGGATGTTGGGGAAGGAGCGCTGGGCAGCTTCGATGAGTTCGAGCGAGAGCGGTATGTGAAGCGGTGCGAAGTGGAGGCAGGCTTCGAGTTCTGCTATGAGAGCCGGGGTGATGATTTGGTGGGTCGTGAGGCGGGGGCCGCCGTGGACTACGCGGTGGCCGATGGCGGTGGGTTTGATTGGTGCGAGTTCGGCGAGTTGCGTGGCGTGGGTGAGGGCTTCCGTTTGGGTTTTGAACGTGTGGGTTTCCGAGTGGAGGGTCTTGCCGGAAGCGTCTTTGAGTTCGAGCTTGCCGGTGGTTTGGGCTATGCCGTCGGCGAGGCCTTCAAGCGAGAGTTTGGGTTCGCCGCCAATTGCGGCATAGAGGCCGAACTTTAGCGAGGAGGAGCCGGTGTTGATCACGAGGATGGTTTCTTGGGGCACGGTTCCTCCGGTATGAGATTCACTTTACTTGCTGTAGCGGCGTCGTGGTTGAACGGGTCTTGGCCGCGGGGCTAGTGCGGGCGGGGTGGCAGGTCCTTCGGCTTCGCTCAGGATGACAGATTTGGGGAGGGTTGAGGAAGGCAAAGGGCGAGTCTCCGCAACGGTCAGCGCTGGCGCAATGCGAATTTGACCGGAAGTGCATATCTTATGTCGCATCAACGCACATACTGGTAGTAGAGTGCACGAGGTGCGGTCTGCAATTTTGCGGCCGCCTACCCTCAGCGCGGGAGCGAGATCAATGACGTCAGAGACGATACCTGGGCAGGTGCTTGAAGCGGACGAGCTTCGCAAGATGGACGCTTACTGGCGGGCTTGCAACTACATGTGCGCGGGGATGATTTATCTGCGGGCGAATCCGCTGCTGCGGGAGCCGCTGCTGGCGGAGCATACGAAGAATCGGCTGTTGGGGCATTGGGGTTCGGACCCGGGGCAGACGTTTACGTGGGTGCATTTGAACCGTGTCATTCGGAAGTACGACCTCGACATGATTTATATCTGCGGGCCGGGGCACGGGGCTCCGGCGATGATTTCGAACTGCTACCTGGAGGGGACTTACTCGGAGGTGTATCCGGAGAAGAGCCAGGATGAGGCGGGGATGCTGAAGCTGTTTCGGGCGTTCTCGTTTCCGGGGCAGCTGGGGAGTCACTGCACGCCGGAGGTTCCGGGGTCGATTCACGAGGGTGGAGAGCTCGGGTACAGCCTTTCGCATGCGTTTGGGGCAGCGTTTGATAATCCCGATTTGATTGTGAGCGTGGTGATCGGGGATGGGGAGGCGGAGACAGGGCCGCTGGCTACTTCGTGGCATTCGAACAAGTTCTTGAACCCGATCCGCGATGGAGCGGTGCTGCCGATCCTGCATTTGAATGGGTACAAGATTGCGAATCCCACGCTGCTATCGCGCATTTCGGGTGGGGAACTGGAGCATCTTTTCAAGGGGTATGGATGGTCGCCGATTTTTGTTGAAGGTGATGATCCTGCCGTGATGCATGAGTTGATGGCGGCGGCCGTTGAGAAGTGCGTTGCGGAGATCAAGGCGATCCAGAAGGAGGCTCGCGAGACGGGCAAGCCTGATCGTCCGCGGTGGCCAATGATTGTGCTGCGCTCTCCCAAGGGGTGGACGGGGCCGAAAGAAGTGGATGGGCACAAGGTCGAGAATTTCTGGCGGGCGCACCAGGTTCCGGTGCTTGATGTGAAGACCAAGCCGGAGCATCTGCGGATTGTTGAAGAGTGGATGCGGAGCTATAAGCCCGAGGAGTTGTTCGATGAGCACGGGGCGTTGATTGCAGAGTTGAAGGAGATGGCTCCGGTGGGCAATCGGCGGATGACGGCGAATCATCATGCGAATGGAGGACGGCTGAGGAAGGCGCTCGACCTGCCGGACTTCCGCGACTATGCGGTGGAGGTGAAGGCGCCGGCCTCGAGCGAGGCTTCGCCTACGGGGACGATGGCGAAGTTTCTATGCGAGGTGATGCGGCGGAATATGATGAGCTTCCGATTGTTCAGTCCCGATGAAAATGCTTCGAACAAGCTGGATGCGGTGTACGAAGCCAGCCTCAAGACGTGGATGGCGACGATCAAGCCGGAGGACGCGGACGGTACAGACATCGCTCCCGATGGCCGCGTGATGGAGATGCTGAGTGAGCACACGCTGGAGGGGTGGCTCGAAGGCTACCTGCTGACGGGGCGGCATGGGTTACTGAGTACGTACGAGGCGTTCGCGCACATCATCGACTCAATGTACAACCAACATGCGAAGTGGCTCGAGAAGTCGAAGGCGGAGATTGCATGGCGGGCTCCAATTTCTTCGCTGAACATTTTGATTTCGTCGCTAGTGTGGCGGCAGGACCATAACGGATTCAGTCATGAGGATCCGGGGTTTCTCGACGTGGTGAGCAACAAGAGTGCGGAGATTACGCGGATCTATCTGCCGCCCGATGCGAACTGCCTGCTGAGTGTGACCGACCATTGTCTACGGAGCGTGGACTACGTCAATGTGATCGTTGCGGACAAGCAGCCGCACCTCGCTTATCTCACGATGGATGAGGCGGTGATTCATTGCACCAAGGGCATTGGGATATGGGACTGGGCCAGCAATGACGATGGCGCCGAGCCCGACGTGGTGATGGCGAGCGCGGGGGATGTGCTGACGGCGGAGGCGATTGCAGCGGTTGCGATACTGCGAGAGCATTGTCCGGATTTGAAGATTCGCTTCGTGAATGTGGTGGATCTTTATAAGCTGCAGCCGTCGAGCGAACATCCGCATGGGTTGTCGGATCGCGACTTCGATGCGTTGTTCACTTGCGATAAGCCGGTGATCTTCAATTTTCACGGGTATCCGTGGCTGATTCATAAGTTCACGTACAAACGTGCGAACCACGTGAACATTCATGTGCGCGGGTACAAGGAGAAGGGGAACATCAACACGCCGCTGGAGCTTGCGATTCGCAACCAGGTGGACCGATTCAATCTGGCGATCGATGTGATCGACCGTGTGCCGCGGCTGCAGGAGGTTGGCGCTCATGTGAAGGAGTGGTTGAAGGGGCAGATCATCGAGAGCATTGACCAGGCGTATACGGAGGGCATCGATAAGCCGGAGGTTGTGAACTGGCGCTGGCCGGGGGCCAACTCGAGCGAGGATCGCGGATGAGGAGTATGGTGGGTCTGCCGTTCCACAGGAGACTCCCATGTCATGGTTTGCGTTTATTCTTGCTGCGCTGCTTTTGGTAGGGCCCTCGCAACGGAGGATAGAACAGGCGGCGGCTCCGGCGGCCGTCAGCGTTCCCGCGGATGTTGCGAAGATGGTGAATCCTGTGAAGTCCACGCCGCAGTCCCAGGCGCAGGCCCGGAAGATGTACGGGTATGACTGCGCCATGTGCCATGGAGCGAATGGCAATGGGAAGGGCGAACTCGCCGCCGATATGAAACTGACGTTGAAGGACTACACGAATGCTGCGGATTTGAAGGACATTTCGGACGGTGAGATCTTCCATGTCATCAAGGACGGCAAGGGGCAAATGACCGGCGAAGGTGATCGTGTGAAGACCGACGAGGTCTGGAACATGGTCATCCTGGTGAGGTCGTTCGCGAAA
>CAZZYB010000288.1:4240-5753 GCA_964658125.1 uncultured Acetobacteraceae bacterium
AAAAGTAGGAGCGGCTAGTCTCCTGAGAAGTTCGACGACTGGACCGTGAGCTGCGTCAAATTTGAAGGCGATTTGGGACGCGGCTGCCAGATGGGGTAGGTGAGTTCCGGCATGGGTTTGGCGCGGAAAATCTTGCTGGTTTGGCGAGCAGTCCAGCGGGCCCAGGTCTTCGCCTTCTTCTTGCGCGCGCTGTCTGTGGAGATGCCCGTGCCCGCGTACATCTGGCGATAGAGCTTGGAGAGCAGGACGAAGGCGATGCGGGCCTTGAGGGTCGGGGTGCAGGCGGAGCGCTCCCACACTGCGGGGAAGGTGTAGAAGCGGTCCCAGACCTTTTGCGTGCGGTCGCGGATTTCGTCGGACGACATGCTGGGGTGCGGTGTGAACATTTTTGGGCGGATGGCGGTAGGGATGAGCCAATATCGGGTGATGGGCGTGTCGCCTACCATTTCGGGGGCGAGGGCCTGCTCCTTCTCCCAGCGGAGGAAGTCCACGGTGCCGGGGAAGGGCGTCATCATGACGAACTGCGCGAAGGTGACGCCGGCTTTGAGGGCCAGTTCTACGGTCGCGTCGAAGGTGCTGGGCTTGTCTGTCGGGAGGCCAAAGATGAAGGAGCCGAGAACGTGGACGCCGTGCTTGCGGAACTCCTGGAGTTGCTGGATGAGGCGGTCGCCGCTGAAGTTGAAGTCCTTGTAGACGGCCTTAAGGCCTTCGGGGGTGACGGCTTCTACGCCGACGAGCGCGCCCTTGATGTTGGCCTTGCGCATGGCGTCCAGGTACTCACCGTCTTCGGCGGACTCCATGGTGATCTGGGTGAAGAAGACCATGTCTTTTGGAAGCTTGGCCAGCTCGGCCATAAGCGAGAAACGCTCGGCGCGGGTCGCGAGGAGGGATTCGAGCTTTTCCTGGTTGTTCTGCTCGCGCGCGAGGCGGAGGTCGGTGAGGGTGACGGGGTAGAAGTTGTCGTCGGCGAGGGCGATAAAGCGGAAGCCAAGGCGGCGCAGGTCGATGATTTCGTCGATGACTTTTTCGAACGAGCGCTGCCGGGGCTTCTGGCCATCGGTGCGCCAGACCGAGCAGAAGGAGCAATGCTTGGGGCAGCCGCGAATCGTCTGGACGGAGGCCCACATGTACTTGCTGGTGTCCATGAGGTCCCAGCGGGCGGCGAGAAACTCTTCGCCTTCGATCTTGCCGCCTTCGTAGATGCGCTCGGCGCGGGCGAATTGGAGGTCGTGCAGGAGGCGTCCCCACGCGACGTCGCCGTCACCTTTGACGACGTGGTGGGCGAGGCCTTGTTCGAAGGGTTCTTCAGGGAAGAGAGTGGCGTGGATTCCGCCATAGACTACTGTGGCGCCGCGGGCGTGGGCGATACGGCCGACCTGGTAGCCTCGAAGGGCGTTGCCGGTGTGGACGCTGATGCCCACGACGTCGCCGGGCTGGAACGGGTGCAGGCGTTCCTGTTCGCCTCCGACGCCGAGCGTGAGCGGCTGATCGCCGAGATCGTCGCCTAGCTGCT
>CAZZYB010000289.1:0-5724 GCA_964658125.1 uncultured Acetobacteraceae bacterium
CTCACGGCTCAGCTTTCGAGGGCCTCCTGCGCGATGCGCAAGCTCATCCCGAAGGCAATCAATCAAAGGCAGGTCATTAATAACGCACGTCTCACCGTCTGCATCGCCACCCTCCTCTCAGCACTTTCCGCTCGCGCCGCGAACTCCCTCGACGTCCACATCATCGACGCCACCACCCATAAGCCCATCCCCGACGCCACCGTAACCCTCAACGGCAAGCCGCTCCCCGTCGACGCCACCGGCCACTACTCGATCCCCGCCGACGTCCAGGGCATCATGGCTCGCGCGCCCGGCTACAAGGCCACAACCTTCCCCACCGCAGACGCCCAGAAAAACAGCGGCAATCTGGCCCTGACGCCCTTCACCGTCAAAGCTCTCTACCTCTCCGAGTACGGCATAGCCTCTCGACCCATCCGCGACTCCGCGCTGAACATCATCCGTCAGGGAGGCGCCAATTCTCTCGTCATTAACATCAAGAGCGACCACGGAATGCTCGTCTACCCTAGCGAGATCCCCCTCGCCAAAACCATCGGCGCTCGCAAGCTCACCACCATCTCCTCCCTCCGCGACCTCACCAACACCGGCCATGCGATGGGCATCTACATGATCGCCCGCATCGTCACCTTCAAAGACGATCCCCTCACCGCCGCCCGCCCTGACCTCGCCATCCATCTCGCCAGCGGTGCACTCTTCAAAGACCGCGAGCACCTCGGCTGGGCTGACCCCACCCAGCCCGAAGTCCGCGCCTACAACATCGCCATCGGGGTCGAAGCAGCCAAAGGCGGCTTCGACGAAGTCCAGTACGACTATGTCCGCTTCCCCGACGCGGCCACGAAGATGAAGTTCCACGGCCCCACCGACGAAGCCAGCCGTATCGCAACGATCACCGGATTTCTCCGCGACGCACACGCCGCTCTAGCCCCTTACAACGTCTTTCACTCCGCAGACATCTTCGGCTATACCGCCTGGAACACCAACGATACCGGCATCGGTCAACACATCGAAGACATCATCGCGAACGTCGACTACGTCTGCCCCATGCTCTATCCGTCCGGCTTCAAGTTCGGCGTGCCCGGCCATCCCAACCCCATGGCCACCACCAACGACATCTACAACATCATCAAGCTCTCACTCGACGCGTCAAACAAACGCACCAACGTCGACCCAAAAAAGTACCGTCCGTGGCTCCAGGCTTTCCGCGACTACGCCTTCAGCAAACTCGTCTACGGCCCCACCGAGGTCTCCACTCAAATCAAAGCCTCTGCCGACGCCGGCGCCTCCGGCTGGCTGCTCTGGAACCCGCACAATCGTTATACCGACATCGGCCTGGTGCACGAAGCCCCCGTCGTAAAACGAACTGCTGAGCCTAAAACCGGGAAATAGACACCCGCACCAGCCTTAGATCCCGACCGATCCATCCCCTTCGCTGTGCAGGCGTTCCAAGGTGCAGCGTCCCGGTCTCTAAAGCAACCCGCAGCGGTGCGGGTCCATCAAAGAATCGAACTTGCGATCAATGCTGCCAGACAGGTTCGAATTCAGCTATAGCTCGCTAACTCGAGTCTTTTGAATGCGGAGGACCGAACGCAAGCTCCGAACCCAACTTGGCGGCTGCGCTCCGTTCATTCTCGTACGGCACGATAAATCAACTGATCGTCGACATTTCCACAAGAAAGCCTTGCCGCAGAACTCCCAAAACTCTGGCGGTTCGCGTGAGTGCCTGAGTACTGCGTGCGGAACAATTCTTCTATTGACATTTCGATAGCACGGAACGTACCGTTTAGGCGGTAAATCAGCGAAAGGCTGTAAGACCGGAGAATACACATGACACCTACCCACGCAGGGGCGCCTCCAGCGCGTACCCGCAGCACCAAACGCTTCCAGGGACTGAGGCCAGTTCTGCAATTCGGACTCGCAGTTTGCTTAGCCTTCTTCGTCACAACCCCTCTACTTAGCCAGACCGGCGGCGAGGCCGGCATCCAGGGAAACATCACAGACCCGACCGGTGCCGCCGTACCGAACGCCACGGTGACCGCCACGAACAACGCCACGCGCACCGTTACTACACGGCAGTCCACCAGCGATGGCCTGTACACCATCGCCCCCATCCTTCCCGGCACCTATACGGTCAGCGTCAAGGCCCCAGGCTTCAAGGAGTACACACAACAGAATCTCTCAATCGATGCCCTCAAGGTTACGGGTCTCAACATTTCGCTGACAGTCGGCTCTGAGGCAGCCGAAGTCACTGTCAGCGAGGCTCCTCCGGCACTCGAAACCACCAACGCCACCCTTGGCGGCGTAATGGAGAACCAGACCTACGAGAACCTGCCACTGCAGATGAGCGGACAGCAGCGGGACCCGACAGCGTTTGCCACATTGCTGCCCGGCACCCAGGGTGGAGCGCGTGCACCCATCATCGGCGGGACCGGCAACTACCTGGCGCAGGTATACGTCGACGGCATCCCAGTCACCACCATCAATCAGCAGGGCGACAATCGCGTCGTCTCTAACGCGCTTCCAGTTGAAGCCATCGACCAGTTTCAGGTCGTGACGAGCACCCCGGACGCCGAGTATCAGGGAGCCGGCCTGATCAACTTCACCCTCAAGTCCGGTGCCCAGCAGTACCACGGCATCCTTGCGGGTTTCGTTCGCGCCCGTGCTTTCGACGCATGGACCTATGCCTCAAAAACCGCAACCATCAAGAACGCCGCGGGCCAGACCATCTCCGCCCCGAAGCCCGACGAACACCAGTCTGAGTTCGTCGCGTCTGGCGGCGGTCCCATCCCCTTCACACGCAGCAAAGGTTTCTTCTATGTGACCTATGACAAATTCCACGGCCGCAGCGGCGTCAACCCAAGCTTTCTCACCGTCCCCACGGCGAAGATGCGGCAGGGCGACTTCAGTGAACTGCTGCAAACCGTCAACACGCCAACCGGTTGCGTTACGGGTGCCGCGGGTTGCACCACGACCACCGTCGGCCAGATCTACGATCCCACTTCGGTCGCGGCCTGCACCGCGGCACACGGCGGAACACTCTGCCGCAATCCGTTCCCCGGCAATATCATCCCTCAGAACTACCTTTCTCCCATCGCACTCAAGATGGAAAGTTTCCTCCCTGCTCCCAGCAACGGCAACCTTGTAAATAATCTTTATGGAGGCGTTCCTTCCGGATTCGACAACTGGGAGCTTGCCAGCCGCCTCGACTTCGACCTGACCTCCAAGCAGCGTCTCTCTTACGTTTTCGCGTACGGCATCCGCAAGAACGTCCCTTTCACCGTGGGTTCCAACACCACGCCGACGCAGGCCGGCGTCGTACTTCCGCTGCCCTATACCAACGGCGGCTACGCTCAAATCATTCCCGTGATTACCGACGTGGAGCACGCCTGGCAGATCAGCGACCACATCACCAACCAGTTCAAGTACGGGTTCAACCGTTTCGCCCAACCAGTCACATCGCTGACCGACAGCGTTGCGGGATACCAGGCCACGGATTTCGGTATCACCGGCCTTCCTGCCGGCCAGGCGTCCACCGACTTCCCCGGCGCCAGCTTCGGCACTACCACCCTCTTCCCTACGACCCTCGCGCAGTTTACTTCCAACGGCGCCAGCGGAGCCACCCAGACCACGGTGCCCAACACCTTCAGTCTGATCGACAACTTCCTCATCACCAAGGGCGCGCACAACCTCACCATCGGCATCCAGATGCAATGGCTGCAGGATAATGTTGCGCCGCAGGTCGGCCCGTCCGGCATCTACACCGTTCCTTACTCTGCCGCCTCCACAGCGGTGTTAGGTGGAGGCGGTGCGCCCAGCACCACCAATACTGGCTTCTCCTACGCCAGCTACCTGCTCGGCGCGGCCAGCTCTTCCGGCATCGGCATTCAGGCTGTTTCCGAAACCGGCGGCCGCTACAGACCGATCTCCCCCTATGTCGAAGACAATTGGAAAGTCACACCCAAGCTCACGCTTAACATCGGGCTGCGTTGGGACTACTTCCCGCCTTTCCACGAGGTGCTCGATCGTTGGAGCTTCCTCAATCCGAACCTCACCAACCCCATCACCGGGAACGGCGGCCTGCTGCAGTTCGCGGGCAACTATGGCGGTCCGGGAGTTAGCTGCAACTGCCGCACACCCGTAAATTCCTACTGGAAGAACTTCGGTCCGCGCGTAGGCCTGGCGTATGCGGTCACACCCGCTACCGTAATCCGCGCCGGGTTCGCTACCGTCTACTCTATCGGCGGCGGCGTCGGCGGACGCGGAGGAGCGGGCAACGGCACAGGCCAGACTGGCTTCAACAGCTCGGCTACAGCGCCGGCGGATGTCACCAGCGGAGCGAACGTCGGTCCCTCTTATTACCTGAACAACAGCGCCTATTTCCAGTCCATCGGCCTCTCGAACACAAAATTTGGCGGCCCAAACTTTGTGTTGCCCACCAACGCTCCTCCCAGTGCCGCAACGCAGTTGCTCAACACCGGTAACTACGTGAATGGTTCTGGCCAGTTCGTCACCGCAGGAACCGTCTCCTACGCCGACCCGTACCTTTCCGGCCGCGCCCCGGAGTTCAACCTGTACAACGCGGGCATTCAGCAGTCCCTCACCAAGGCGCTGACTCTCACGCTCAATTACGCGGGCACGCAGAGCCACTTCCTGCTCGCCGGTGGATCGAACGCGCGCGGATACTGGTCCAACCAGCTCGACCCGAGGTACCTGCTCGCTCTGGGTCGCCTCGCGGACTCCACCGGCAAGTCTCCGCTGCTCGCCGCCCCGGCGACTCCGGCCAACGTGGCGCTTGTGCAGGCTGCCCTGCCGGGATACAAGCTTCCATATCCCAGCGCATCCGCAGCGGCAACCCGGACGACCATCGCGCAGACCCTCGTCACCTTCCCGCAGTACTCCGGTGTCTCGGACCTCTGGGGACAGAATGTCGCTAACATCAGCTACAACTCGCTACAGGCTTCGCTCAACATGCGCAGCTACCACGGCCTGGATTGGACCGTGAACTACACGTGGTCTCGTAACATCGGCGATGATGGAACCTTCCGCAGCGGCTACGATCTGCCTGCAGGCTCGGTCGACGGCACCAACCAGGCATTCAAGCAGAATCGCATTGACCGTGGATTGACCACCACGGACATAACGCATAACCTGTCGGCGTATGGCGTCTGGATGCTGCCCTACGGGCAGCACAGCAATCATTGGCTGGTGCGTACCCTCGCCAGCGGTTGGCAGCTCTCCGGCATCTACCGCTTCACCAGCGGTACACCCTTCGTCATCAGCGGAGGCGGCTGCAATTCCGCCAACTCCGGCACCTGCGAGGTAAGCTACAACCCCAACTACGCCGGCAACCCTCGCAAGAGCGGCGGCTATCGCCAGTTCGGCGTCCAGTACATAGACCCGGCAGCCTTCCAGTCGCCCACCTTCCTCTTCTCCTATACGGACCCCGTCACCAAGGTCACCACGCAGGCGAACAACCTCATCGGCAACGTTGCAAGGACCGCTCCATACGGCCTGCGCAACCCCTACAACTGGAACGGCGACGCCAGTCTGCGGCGCACTTTTCCGATCTTCGAGCGCGTCAAATTCGTAGCCGAAGTGGACTGCCTGAACGTCGCCAACCATGCCACGCTCGGTGGACTGACTGCCACCTGGGGCGCTCCGGGTACTTCAGCCGGAAACGCCTTCGGTACACTCACCAGCGCTTCAGCCAACCCGCGCGACTTCCAATTC
>CAZZYB010000290.1:0-5721 GCA_964658125.1 uncultured Acetobacteraceae bacterium
GCATGATCGCCTTCGAGATGCAGGAAAACCATGTCCGTTTCTCAGTAGGCCTTGAGGCCGTAAGCAAGGCGGGCCTGGCCCTCAGTTTGGAGCTGCTCAGAGTCTCACTACAGGTCACCGGGCAGCCAAAGCGGGCGGGCCTATGAGAGTCTTCCCTCGTTTCAGCTCCATCTCCGCGCGGCTCAAGCTCTTGAACCTGTTCGTTACCGGCGTCGCGCTCTTGCTGGCCTTCGCTTCGTTCCTCGCCTACGACATCATAGCCTTCGAGCGCGACCTCCTGCATACGCTTCAGACCGAAGCGCAGATCATCGGCCCCAACTCGGCCGCTGCACTCACGTACGACGACCCGCAGGCGCTCGAACAGACCCTGTCCGCCTTGAAGGGTTCCCCCGAAGTACTCTCAGCCGTCGTCCTCAACCAGGACGGCAAACCCTTCGCGGCCTACACGCGTGAAGGCGAGCCGCCGCTCACCGACGTAGGCACCATCCCCAAAGGCAGCGCCGACGGCCATTCCAAGCGCGGCCACGAGTTGCTCTACGGCAGTCGAATCATGTTCAAAGGCCGACAGATCGGCGCCATCTACCTTCTCGCGAGATCGCAGGGTCTGGTGCAGCGGACCTGGCACTACGCCATGATCGCCGCCATCATCCTCATGCTCTGCCTGCTTCTCGCGCTCTTGATGACATCCACCTTTCGCCGTCTCCTCACCGAGCCCCTCATCGGCCTCGCCCACACCGCCCAAATCGTCAGGGAAGAGAAGGACTACTCCGTCCGCGCAAACGCCTCCAAGCGCGATGACGAACTCGCTCTCCTCATCCGTTCCTTCAACGAAATGCTGGACGACATCCAGGTCCGCGATAAGCAGCTCGAACAATCCCGCGCCGTCCTTGAAGAACGAGTGCAACAGCGCACAGCCGAGCTCAGCGCCGCGAACACGGAGCTCGAAGCCTTCTCCTACACCGTCGCGCACGATCTCCGCGGCCCGCTCGACAACATCGGCAACATAGGTTTCCTGTTGAAGGAAACCTATGGAGACCGCATCGATGCGGACGGCCGTCGATTACTCGACGATCTACTCGGCGGCGCGAAGAAAATGTCCACCCTCATCAAGGACCTGCTCAACCTTTCCCGAGCCAACAGGCAAAGCTTTCACCGTCAGATCCTCAACCTCAGCGAAATGGTGGAATCGATCACCGATCATCTAAAGGAGTCGGACCCGGCACGCCATGTGCAGGTCACAATCGCCCCCGGCCTCGTCGCCCTCGCAGACGACGGACTCGTGTGTGTAGCGCTCGAAAATCTTCTGGGCAACGCCTGGAAGTACACCTCGAAGCAGCCAAATCCCACCATCGAGTTCGGCAGCCTGCAGTCGGCTGGCGAAACAGTTTTCTTCGTGCGCGACAACGGCGCCGGCTTTGACCCCAACTACTCCGACAGGCTCTTCCAGCCGTTCCAGCGCCTGCACGTGCAGAGCGACTTTCCCGGCACGGGTGTAGGCCTCGCCACGGTCAACAGGATCATCACCCGTCACGACGGCAAAATTTGGGCCGAGGGTGCCCCGGGCAAAGGCGCAACCTTCTACTTCACCCTGCCGTACGCTCCCATCAAGTCAGCAGCACCTGCTGGCGACTAGATCACCGTCACATGCTTGGCGTCGCGCTGCGCCTTTAGCACGAGCTCCGCCGCCAGCAGGCACTGCGCCTGGTCCTGCGCCACATGCGTCCGATGCACAACGTCCGAAACGAACTGCGGCCCAAACGGCAGCGTCAGATTATTGCAATCGATATAGCGCGTCTGCTTCTGGTCCACGATGAACAGGTGGTTGCCACCCGGGTTGCCGTGGATGTCGATGTATTTGCGTAGCTCGATATAACCTTCTGTGCCAAGGATGAACAGCCGTCCATCGCCCCACGTCCCCAGACCGTTCGGCGTAAACCAGTCCACCCGCACGTACCCAAAGCCGCGATTGCCCTGCAGCATCACGTTCCCAAAGTCCTGAAACTCCGGATGGCTCTTGTGGTTGATGTTCGCCACCTGCGACGCCACAACCTGGGCCTGGTCTGAACCCGTGTAGTACAGAAATTGATCGACCTGGTGCGACCCGATGTCCGTCAGAATTCCCCCATACTTCGCCGGGTCCCAGAACCACTCCGGTCGTCCTGTTCCGCCGCCCGCATCGCCGCCTTTTTGCGTCACCTGGTGCGGTGCAATGTTGATCGTCTGGACCACCTGCCCAATCGCCCCCGCCTTCACCAGTTCGCCCGCGCGCACAGCGGCCTTCACCTCCAGCCGCTCGCTGTACATGATGGCATAGGTCCGTTTGGTCTCCTCAATCGTCTTGCGGATCTCCGCCAGCTGCGCCAGTGTCGTCATCCCCGGCTTGTCGCTCAGGTAATCTTTTCCGCGCCGCATCGCGCGAATGCCGATCGACGCCCGCTCCACGGGCACAGCGCTGCTCAACACAAGCTGGATCGATGAATCGTCGAGGACCTCAGCTTCCGTCTTCACCAGCTTCGCCTGCGGGAAGCGCTTCACGAACTCGGCGCCGCGTTCCGGCTCTGCCGCATACACGCTCACCAGTTCGCCACCGCCGCGGATCATCGCTCCCACCATGCCGTAGATGTGATCGTGGCTCATCCCGCACACAGAGAACCTCAAGTGGTCCTTGGCCTCAGCCCCCGCGCCCGCCTGGGCAACTTCGTGCACCACATTTGCCGAAGACCTCCCCAGCCCGAAAGCCGCGGCCGGCATCGCCGACGCCACGCCCGCCGTACTCATCCCCTTCAAAAACGCCCGCCGATCCAATTCATTCATCCGCATCCACCTTTCGTCGCCCAAAGTAAGGTCGTCAATCTGCCAATCTAAGCGCATCAATAACCTTTGGCAAGGTTTGCACTGGCACACCGCGATGCGCCGCCTGCGCTCACCGTAGTCTGACGACGCTCAAATGATTGTGACGAACTCACTCAATCCGTTGACGAGTGTAGGACCGTCCTTCCCCGGTATGCGTCCAATCTCAGACGCACAATCAAATTTCGCTCGACGGTCCTCATGAGGCTCTCGCCAAAACCGGACACCCAGAACGGTGTTTACCGCTCCGCAATCTTCCATCCCCTCGCGCTTCTGGGCACATGGTTGATCGTCGGCTTCCTGTTCGCCCTGCAGGAATACGCCTCGGTGCGCTTCAGCCCGAACCCCATGAAGTTCCGTTCGGTCATGACCCTTTGGTCGATCTACACCCTGATCAGCGGA
Source organism: uncultured Acetobacteraceae bacterium (assembly GCA_964658125.1). GTDB lineage: Bacteria > Acidobacteriota > Terriglobia > Terriglobales > Acidobacteriaceae > Granulicella. Next base: position 3,253 of record CAZZYB010000290.1, read on the forward strand.
GGCGCATTCGTCGCTGTCTGGATCCCGCTCCGAGAGACGATCCTCAACGCCCGCTGGGGCGCCCTGCTCAAGATCATGCTGCCCCTCAGCCTTGTGCTAAGCATTGCCGAAGAGATGCTCTTCGTCTGGATCATCCCGCTGGTCGCTTCCTACTCCGTCCACAGAACCTATTGGCGCCGCCTGGAAATGGTATTGAGCGGCGACAGCGTGACCAACCTCGCGTTCTTCTGGATCGCCATTCTCATCGTCCGAGGAATCGGCTACTACGAAAGGTTCAGGCAGACCGAAATTGCCGCCTCAGAGCTGCGAGCCGAGCTGGTCGGCGCCCAGCTCCGAGCCCTTCGCATGCAGCTCAATCCACACTTCCTCTTCAACACCATGAACGGCATTTCAAGCCTCATCCACGACAACCCGGACGCGGCCGACAGCATGTTGGAACAACTCAGCCGCCTCCTGCGTATGACCCTCGAACGCGGCGAAACGCAGGAGGTCACCCTGCGTGAAGAGATCGACTTCGTACAGCTCTACCTCGAAATTCAGCGCACGCGTTTCGGCAAACGTCTCCGTTTCGATTTCAACGTTGCGCCCTCAACCCTGGACTCGCTCATCCCCACCATGATCCTCCAGCCCATCGTCGAAAACGCCTATCGACACGGCATCTCGCACTCTCTTCTTGGCGGAACAATTCGTGTTGAAGCTTTCTCGAAAGGCGACGAGTTGATCGTAAGCGTCACAAACACCACCGACGGCATCGCCCCCGCGGTCCAGGCCAACGCCGACCGCGTGCCCGTCGGTACAGCGAACGTCAAAAGCCGGCTCCAGCTTCATTTCAGAGAACGCCAGAGCTTCACGCTCCGCCAGATCGACTCGACCACCACTGAGGCTCGCCTCACCATCCCGCTGAAGCTGGACCACGCCGGCGGCCCACAGATTCTCGAAGGATTCGGCACATGATCTCTACCGTCATTACCGACGACGAGGTGCTCGCCCGGCACAGGCTCGGCCAACTCCTCCGTTCTCAACCCGGAATCAGTGTCGTCGGTGAAGCCTCCTCCGCCGCCGAAACCATCGAACTCGTCAAGATCACTCAGCCCCGATTGATCTTCCTCGACATCCAAATGCCGGACATGGACGGCTTTGACGCGCTATCCGCGATGACACGGGAAGGCGTCGCCCGCCTGCCTCGCATCATCTTCACCACCGCCTATGACAAGTACGCTCTGCGTGCCTTCGAAATCCATGCCTGCGATTACCTGCTCAAGCCCTACACAAAGGAGCGCTTTCTCGAAGCGCTCTCGAGGGCGCGCCAGCAGATCGAACGCGACAGCGCCTCCCAGCACTCTTCCGGGTCCGCCCCCCGCCAGGACTCCGAGAGACTCGTCTTTCGTTCCGGAGGCAGGGTCATCTTTCTCCCTCTCGCCGAAGTCGACTGGATAGCGTCCGAAGAAAATTACATCAGGCTCCACACCAAAAAAGAGAACTACATGCTGCGCGAGACCATCGCCAGCTTTGAAGCCCGCATCGACTCAAGCCAGTTCATGCGCATCCACCGTTCAACCATCGTCAACCTCAGCCGTGTAAAAGAAATGCGCACCAACAGCGTCCACGGTGAGTTCACCGTTGAGCTGAGCACCGGCCAACATCTCGCCGTCAGCCGCAAATATCGCACCCGCATTGCAGAGCTCATCAAAGCCTGACTCGCGGTGAAAGGGGTAGAAGCAAATCCGGCGCCGGATGCTACATTGGATAAGCCTTGTATGTAGGCGCCTGGACCCGGAATGATCCCTACGCACCTCGACAGAGTCCTCATCACCGGCGCTTCCGGTACGCTGGGTTACAACATCGTCCGGCATCTGGCTTCAACTCATCCCGCCACCCGTATCCACCTGCTCCTGCGTAAACCCGACCCCCACCTCTTTGCCGAATTCGTCAACGTCGGACAGCAAAAAGCTGACCTCGCAAACATCAGCGCCTTCACTGACGCCATCGTCGACTTCCAACCCAACGCTATCCTCCACTGCGCTGCCAGCGGCGTCCGTCCCTCCAAGATCGACTGGTTCGACGTCATCAACCTCAACGTTGCTGCCGCGGTCGAAATATTCCGCGCCTCCTGCAAAATTCCGAACTGCCACTTCATTCACATCAGCACCGGCCTCGTATACGACGCGAAGGACCAGCCCTGCCACGAAGGCGACCCCGTCGATACACTCCACCCTTACGGCGCAACCAAAGCTGCCGCCGACTGCCTGCTCCGCGCCGGTGCCGACCGCCTCCAACGCCATCTCACCGTCGTTCGTCCGTTTTCATTTACAGGCTTGCACGATGGCGGCGACCGCCTCTTCCCCTCATTGCTGCGCGCCGCCGCCAACGGCCAGCCCTTCGTCATGTCCGCCGGCACGCAGGTCAGAGATTTCTGCGCCGTGCAGGACGTGGTGGGCGTAGATCGCCTGGATTTCCGGCAGCTCGTGC